>NZ_JBFRKQ010000041.1:66564-116292 GCF_041469505.1 Vibrio sp. 10N.286.49.E11 | reverse complement strand
TTAACTGATCGGCATTACTCAATGAGCGGCTTTTTTAGATCTTATGACGACCGAGTAAGGAGTGCGAAAGCGTGGTGCCATCCACCAGCTCTAGCTCACCACCAACGGGAACACCATGAGCGATACGGCTAGCGTTCACTTCATGGGCATTACATAGCTCAGCAATGTAGTGCGCTGTCGCTTCCCCTTCAACTGTTGGGTTAGTCGCTAGGATTACTTCAGAGATATCACCACGACGCAGGCGGTAGTCCAAAACATCGAGACCGATGTCACTTGGACCAATACCATCAAGTGGTGAAAGGTGGCCCATCAATACAAAGTAACGGCCTGAATATTGTCCTGTCGCTTCTATTGCTGCAATGTCTGCTGGGCTCTCTACTACACAGATTTGACCATTTTCCTGACGTTTAGGATTGGTACAAATGTGGCAGGTATCTTCTTCAGTAAAAGTACGGCACTCATTACAGTGACCAATTTCGGTCATTGCTTGGCTAAGAGCTTCAGCCAACTGTAGGCCGCCTTTTCTATCGCGCTGTAACAAATGAAAGGCCATACGCTGCGCCGACTTGGGGCCAACCCCAGGTAGACAACGTAAGGCCTCCATCAAATGCTCCAGCATATGACTGGTACGCATATTTAACCGTTCTAATGTTCAAGTAATAGCCTGTTCAACACAAACCACCACCTGAATTAACCTTTAAGAATAAGTTACTTAGAAAGGCATCTTCATACCTGGTGGAAGTTGCATTCCGCCAGTTACGCTAGCCATTTTCTCTTTTTGAGTTTCTTCAACGCGACGAGCCGCATCGTTGAAAGCAGCAGCGATAAGATCTTCAAGCATCTCTTTATCGTCTTCCATTAGGCTTTCATCGATATCAACACGGCGAACGCTGTGGCTACCAGTGATCGTTACTTTTACAAGGCCAGCACCTGACTCACCTGTAACTTCCATATTTGCGATTTCTTCTTGAAGCTTTTGCATGCGCTCTTGCATTTGCTGGGCTTGCTTCATCATGTTGCCCATACCGCCTTTACCAAACATGTTAATACTCTCTGGTCTAATTGGTTTATTAAAATTAATTAAGCTATACGAGCTTAAATGGGGGTTAAAACAGTGTGATTCAACCCCTCGATGTTCAGTTCTCAGATTTGCTTATCTGGGATGATATGCCGGTCACTAAACAAGAAAACGTTCTAGATAGGACGAACGCTGTCTCTGTCGAGTTCAGCGGCAAAACGTCTTTCAATGAACTGTACGTTGGCATCGTTTTCTAAAGCGGTAAACGCGTCTTTCAACTTACCTTGGTACAACCTTTCTCGTAATTCTAGCGGCGTTTCTCCACCATCACCGATTTCAACACTCAAATGACACTCTTCTCCAAGCACAGTATTGAGAGACTGCAATAATTCACTCTGTGCACGGTCCGTATTCAAGTGAGCTTGGCTCGCTCTTAACGTTAAAGTGATTGATGTGTCGTTTTTAGCAAACACTGAGTTCAATGCTAACTGTTCAACAAGCTTGGCTGTCTCTAGCTTTTGAATCGTGGCGGACCATTCATCTTGAGCAATCGACTCTTGAAGCAATTTGTCGACCATTTCTGGTGTCTTAATATGCTCTAACGCACGCTTGATCTGAGTAGGTGTAAGCTCTTTGCTCACCTCTTTCACTACAGGTTTAGACGGTTTCCAGCGATAAGGTTCATTATCGTTGGTCACATTTTCTGTCGAAGAGGCTGATAAAGAAGCTGGCGACACCCGCTCAGAACCACCGTGTTGCTGAGCAACTCGATCAAGAACTGAAATTTTAGCTGGTGTCGCTTTAGCCTTTTTTGGCGCCGAGCCTTTGTTTTCTGTTGCCGCGCTGCCTCTACGTTGAGAACGTAATTGGTGGCGTAAACCACTCACAGGCGAAGTTGCACGCGCCGGCTGCTCTTGCGGAGCAGAAGGTGCAACGCTTGGCTGTTGAACCGGGCTCTGGTTTTGATAATTCGTTTGTTGCTGCTGAGGCTGATCTGCACCGTAGCTTGGACGCTCATCATAAGCAGGAGGCGCGTCATACTGGCTATGCGGGTAATCCTGTTCTGGATAACCTTGGTTACCTGAATGATCAGCGTAACCTTGCGAATCTGAATACTGTGCTGGATTCTGCTGCGGAGCCTGTTGCACCGGTTGCTGCTGCATAGCTTGCTGTTGAGGCGCCTGTTGTTGCATCTGAGGCTGTCTCGGAGCTGCCATTGGCGCAGGTTGACTCACTGACTGAGCAACGTTCTGAGCTTGAGCTGCTGGAACTGGCGCTGGGCTTGCCGACTGAGTCGAGATTGCAGTAGCAACCGCTTGTTCAGCAGGTCTAAAGGCCAACATGCGTAAAACTACCATCTCAATACCAACACGAGCAGTTGGCGATAACGGTAAGTCTTCACGACCTTTCAATACGATCTGGTAGTAAAGCTGAATGTCTTGAGGGCTTAGTGCCTTACTCAACAGTTCAAGCTTCTCAGCGTCAGGCTGTGCCTTATCTAGTGTAGATGGCAAAGCTTGGAACATCGCAAGACGATGCAGTTGAGTCGCAAGCTGATTCAGCAAACCGTCCCACTCAACACCGTTCTCAGCAAGGCTTTGGATACACGCCATCGCTTGTTGCGGCTGCTTACTGCTAATCGCTTCAAGCAAGTGGATAGCTTGGTCGGTATCCAGTGTCCCAAGCATATGAGCAACAGTATCTGTTACGACATTGCCGTTACCTAATGCGATAGCTTGGTCTGTAAGGCTTAGTGCATCACGCATACTGCCATCAGCAGCATGAGCAATCATTCCAAGCGCACGAGACTCAGACGTCACATCTTCTTGTTCAAGAATATGATCGAGCTGCTCGTGAATATTATCAACGCTGATCGGCTTAAGGTGGAACTGCAAACAACGCGACAAGATAGTCACTGGAAGCTTCTGTGGATCCGTTGTTGCGAGCAAGAATTTCACATACTCAGGCGGCTCTTCTAAGGTCTTTAGAAGCGCATTAAAGCTGTGCCTAGAAAGCATGTGGACTTCATCGATTAGGTAAACCTTGAAGCGACCACGTGCAGGCTTGTACTGAACATTGTCCAGAAGCTCGCGGGTATCTTCTACCTTAGTACGTGATGCCGCATCAATCTCAAGTAGGTCAACAAAGCGACCTTCATCGATTTCTTTACAGGTTGCACATTCACCACAAGGTGTTGAGGTAATGCCTGTTTCACAGTTGAGCCCTTTAGCAAACAAACGGCCGATGGTCGTTTTACCGACACCTCGTGTACCGCTGAACAGGTATGCATGGTGCAACCTGTTCTGGCTAAGGGCATTCTCTAATGCTGTTAAAACATGGGCTTGACCAACCACTTCTTTGAATTTGGTTGGTCGCCATTTTCGCGCTAACGCAAGATAGCTCATGAATAATTCCGAAAAGGATTAGTGACCGTCGAATTCGCAGATGCTAAACACTTCTAGACCTAAGCCTTGTAAGCGCTTGTCACCACCGATTTCTGGAAGGTTAATAACAAATGCAGCGTGTTCTACCACACCACCAAGCTGACGAATCAACTTTGTTGTTGCTTCAATCGTACCGCCCGTTGCTAGCAAATCATCAACCATCAACACTTTATCGCCTTCAACGATAGCATCAGTATGGATTTCTAGAGTGTCGGTGCCGTACTCAAGCTCATAAGATTGTGCCACAGTTTGACGAGGCAGCTTGCCCGGCTTACGAACAGGAATGAAGCCAACACCTAGCTCAAGTGCCAAAGGCGCACCAAATAGGAAACCACGAGCTTCAGTACCAACGATCTTAGTAAAGCCCATGTCCTTGTATGTTTCCGCTAGCAGGTCGATAGTCGCTTTGTAAGCTACTGGATCTTCCATCAAGCTTGTTACGTCACGGAACAAAATACCCGCTTTAGGGTAATCAGGAATGCTTTTGATGCTTGCTTTGATCAGAGAGATTTTTTCTGTGTTCATAATCTTATGCACTTCATTAGGCCGCTTTCCAAACTCTCGTTAACGAATCAAACATCAACGCTCGGAATTAAGGAAAGGTACGATTGGTATTCATTGCAACGAGAGTCATAACTCTGATTGCTGAAATAATAAACGCCCGCTATACAAGCAGGCACACTGGCTTAATGGTAGTGATTTTCTTTGCTGTCAGCAACCAACTCATGGGTTGGAAGTCGCATAAACCATGTGAGAAGAATAACAAGTACACAAATTAGGAAAGCCTTGACCCAAATGATAGGGGCAAAGTAGATGGATAACGCAAAACTCAACAAGATAAAGAATACGCCACGCGTTTTAACTTGTTTGGTGACGGCACCGTGTTGATACCAATTGTTCAGCAAAGGACCCAGCGTTTTGTGCTCATGCATCCATTTATGAACTTTCGGATTGCTTCGCATGAAGCATGCGCTGGCAAGAAGGAGAAAAGGAGTGGTTGGCAGAACGGGCAAAACTATCCCTAGAACTGCGAGAAATATACAAAGGCCACCAGCAATATTGAGGCTTAAAACTCGAACGCTAATTGTGGCCTCCTTGAGTTAGCTATCACCAATCGGCGACGACAGCTTAACTAGAATGTTGCGTAACCATTGAATACACGGATCAACGTAAGTGTTGCTGGTAGCAATGGAATCATTAAAAATGCGGCTAAAAATCCTAAAAAGTAGAATACATTAAACGGGTCTTGAAAGTCTTTGTTATCTGCCATGATTGCTTCTTGTTTTTGTTAGTGAAGGTAAGTATCCGGCGAACCAAACCCGCTTTGCTAAATCGACATTTAACAAAAAAGGCATAGCCACACCATTTGCGCAACTATACCTTAATCAATTATTCACAAAAACCGAGGAAATATAGGGTTAATCAGTAGACCCTTGGTGTATGTCTAAACTAAAACTTGCCGCTCCAAGTAGGCTCAACGACAGTTGGCAGCCCTGTTCGATCGGAAGGTCCCGCGTAATAAAGTTCTTCTTGCAGTTCTCACCCAAGCGCTCACCTGCTGCAATATATTGATTCAATTCACCATTCGACCATTGCCCGTCTAGACCCGCAGGCAAAATGGAGATGGTTCCCTCGGCAAGGTCAGCAACACCAAACAAGGCATTCACTGGGGTGGAGCATTTAGAGCAACGAATCCCCTTCTCTAAGATTTCAGCAATATCTTTGAGATCAACATTAAAATCTTTTCTGTTTCTTATGTAATCGTGGAACAGCGCTCTCACTAACAATGTTGTCGCGGAGCCGCCATTATCAGACGACGATGAATCGACGAGGTAAAAAGCAAACTGCCCGTTCATCATCCACGCATAGTCAAACACAAGTGGCATCATCTCTGTTGATTGCAGTAACCGGTAACTGCAACGCCATGAGCCTTGTCGCGTATCTTTCTCTGGAAGCAGCGCATGCAGTAAGTCTTTTGCTGCGCTTGGGTTATCTTGAAGGTAATTCAGGTGCCAATGCAGTTCTTGGTCTTCAGGGATCTCTCCCCCATCATCCACACAGAACCATTGGCTCGAAAAATCTCGTTGGTCTGAAATGTTATCGAACGAATCTGTCAATGTATTCGCAATCGCACTTCCTAGGTGACGGTGATCCTCTAACGGCTTCGCCAAGAAGTCTTTAATACCAAATCGCAAGGCTTTCGCCACGTCAGACATATCATCAGTGCCAGACACAACGATCATAGGCAGTGACGGGTACTCTAAACTGAGCTCTTCCACAAGCTCTATGCCATCAAGTATTGGCATTGATAAGTCACACACAATTAAATCTGGCGCTGAGTCTCTAAGTTTCTGCAAAGCGTCCAGTCCATTTTCAGCCTCAACCACTTTATAACCAACCTTGTCTAGGTACGCGCTGGTTATACGGCGAAAAATAGGATCATCATCAACCAACATCACGCATTTTTGGTTAATTACTTCCTGAGCCGAGGTCATTACTGGCTGACTGTGAGTTTTGTACATAATCTATAACCTCACAAAACTAAGTCGAATTATTATTGTTATCTGTTCTAAGAACTAATATAAAACTTAGTAATAAAATGCTAAATACACAAATTTGCACTCTTTACTGGTAATTCGTGACGAGGGTTGGAATACTTGTAAATAGTGCAACGAGTTGACGTAACGCAAACATTGATCTCACTGTTACGTATAAATTAGATGAGATTGTAAACAAATGTGTCTGGATTTATGAAATTAGATGATTTAAACCTCTTTCGACTCGTCGTTGAAAATGGGAGCTACACCGCAACATCGCGCAAGACTATGATTCCGGTTGCGACCATCACACGACGCATCCAAGCCTTAGAAGATTCTTTGAACCTTAGGCTTCTCAATAGACACGCGCGTAAACTTTCTTTAACAGAGGCAGGCGAACGTTTCTTCAATGAATGCTCTCCGCTGTTGCAACGTCTCTCTTCTACTGCAGAAGAGTTAACTGACGTGTGCAAAGGCGCTTCCGGTAAGATTCGTATTACGGCACCCTCAAACCTGACCAAGCGCATGATGATGCCAATGTTCAGTGAATTCATGATTCAATACCCTGATATCAATATTGAGCTGATGATGAACAACCAAGCGGATCAGCTGGATCCAACGGAGTGGGACGTAATTTTCCGAGTCGGCCCTCAGCGTGATTCAAGCCTAATCGCTCGAAAAATCAGTGAAGTCAAAGATATTCTTATCGCGAGCCCTGAGTACTTAGCGAAGAACCCAGCTCCAAGCCATGCTGAAGAGCTAGCGAACCATTCGCTACTCAAAGGCTACCCGCTGATTAAGTGGCAGCTGAGTAATTCGAATGAAGAGACGGTGGTGAATAGCGAGAAAGGCCGTTTCAACGCCAATGCGCTTAATGTCGTAAGACAAGCGTGCTCAGAAGGCCTAGGTATCACCCTGATGCCTGACGTGATGATTCGTGAATACATTGAAGATGGCAGCTTAGTGCAAGTCTTAGAAGACTGGAGCGCTAACCCTCGTGATATTTACATGCTTTATAACCACAAAGACCATCTACCAGAGAAAGTGAGATTGTTTATTGATTTTGTGATCGCATACCACATTCATTAAGGTCAATCCCCTTCTCTATAAACAAAAAACCAGAGCCGATGCTCTGGTTTTTTATTTTCTCTATCGCTAGCGAAACTCTGTATGACTAACGAAACGCTAGTTAAGCGCCTTCGTTGTGTAACTCTAAGTTAGCAAGATCTTGTTGAATCTCACGCTGAACCTTTGAGTCGTCATTACGCAAAGAGTCTAGGAAATCTAGGTACACTTGGTCGATATCGCCCGTTACATACTCGCCGTTAAATACAGAAGTATCAAAACGAGAGATGTCTTGATTGCCCATGCCCACTGCAGAAATCAGATCTGGTAGCGTTTGGAAAATCAAGGCGTCTGCGCCAATCTGCTTACAAATCGTTTCGTTATCACGACCATGAGCAATCAACTCTGTCGCGCTCGGCATATCAATGCCGTAAACGTTAGGGAAGCGAACCTCTGGAGCAGCTGAAACCATGAAGACCTTATTTGCGCCAGAATCACGAGCCATCTCAATGATCTGCTCTGATGTTGTGCCGCGAACGATAGAATCGTCAACCAGAAGAACGTTCTTACCTTTAAACTCAGAGCGAATTGCGTTGAGCTTACGGCGAACCGACTTCTTACGTTGTTGCTGACCTGGCATGATGAATGTGCGGCCAACATAGCGGTTTTTCACGAAACCTTGACGGTATGGCTTATTGATCGCTTGAGCGATTCGTAGCGCAATATCGTTTGATGTTTCAGGGATTGGAATAACTACATCAATGTCTAAGTCTGCGTACTCTTCTTTAATACGCTTACCAAGCATCTCACCCATCTCAACGCGTGCGCTGTAAACCGAGATTTTATCGATGAATGAATCTGGGCGTGCAAAGTATACAAACTCAAAGATACATGGGTTTAGTTGTGGGTTGTCTGCACATTGCTTAGTGAAAAGCTCACCGTCGAATGTTGCGTAGATAGCTTCACCTGGCGCTACGTCGCGCATGAAGTCGAAGCCAACAGCATCGAGTGCTACCGATTCAGACGCAACCATGTACTCTGTTTTACCATTAACTTCACGCTTACCAAGACACAGTGGACGAATACCATGTGGGTCACGGAATGCGATCATACCGTGGCCGATGATCATCGCAGTTACGGCGTAAGCACCGCGAATGGTGCGGTGCACATTTGCCACAGCGCGGAAAACATCATCCGAAGTCACGTTACCTTTAACAGTATCGATCTCATGAGCCAATACGTTCAGTAGAACTTCAGAGTCAGAGGTTGTGTTTACATGGCGACGGTCTTTTTCGAACAACTTCTCACGAACTTCGTTTGCGTTCGTCAGGTTACCGTTGTGCGCCAACGTAATGCCAAAAGGAGAGTTTACGTAGAAAGGCTGAGCTTCAGACGCACTTGAACTACCCGCTGTAGGATAACGAACATGGCCAATACCAACTTCACCTTGTAGGCGCTGCATGTGTTTTGCTTCAAAAACATCTTTTACTAAACCGTTCGCCTTACGCAGACGGAAACGATTGCTTTCTATGGTACAAATACCAGCGGCATCTTGGCCACGATGCTGCAATACCGTTAAAGCGTCATAAATAGACTGGTTTACAGGTGTTGAACCCACGATTCCAACAATACCACACATGTCCTAATCCTCGATTTTTCGACATTAACTGGCGCTAGAGCGCGCCAGATAAGAAACTAGATGTTGCTTGTAAATGCTCGAAGAACGGCGCAATGATTCGACTAAATTCCGGAACCAATTGCGAATTCTTCCACCACTCAGAACTTGGGAATGCAGTAAACGCATCCATGAAAAACAACACTGCAGAAACAATCAAAACACCACGTAAGCCACCAAAGACGACACCGAGGATTCTGTCTGTACCTGACAGGCCTGTTTTCTGAACTAGCTGACCGATGACATAGTTAACTAAGGCACCAACAACTAACGTTGCAACAAACAATGCTGCTATCGCAGTTCCGTTTCGAAACATCTCATCTTCGATATTGGTGAAGTACATCGCTAATTTAGCGTAGTACTGGCTAGCAATAAAAAATGCTCCAAACCAAATTACGAGTGACAAGGCTTCTTTAGCGAAACCACGAACTAAACTGATCACGGCAGAGAAGCCGATCACGCCTAAAATGACAAAATCTAACCAATTCATGAATTCTTCATCTTAAGTTGGCGCGCATTTTAACAGAAAAAATGCTGACGCAAACGTTTTCTTATGGATTTAACGGTTTAAATTTGAGCAATTGGCCTTTTGAACCCGTAATTTTTTCTAATTCCTTAATTTGTCGCTCAAGTTTGGATTTAGAGACATCCGGGCCAATAATTACTCGCGTAAAAGTTTTTTCTTGCTTGGTGTGAGCCTGATAACCACGCTTTTGCAGATCCTCAACAACGTTTTTTGCGTTGTCAGCATTCTTCAAAGCCATCAATTGAATAATCCAAGCACTGTCTTGGTATTCATTTTTTTCCGGTACTGGCTTAACTACTACTGCCACTTTGTCAGCTTCTTTATTATTGGAAGAAGACGCGGTTTGCGTGTTTGAACTATCAGTACGACCACTTTCAACCACTTGCTCAACTGGAGAATCCGGTAGCGCTATCTGATCTTCAACAGGATCGAGTACTTCAAACACTTCAACATTACTATCAAGCTCTGGCTTAATCGGAATGCTTGCAAACTCTTCTTTATAGTGGAGCTTCTTACCATCTAGCACATCGGGCAATACAATCACGCCAATGGCCACTAAAATGATGGTGCCGACTAATCGGCTTTGGAATTTACTTGCCATTTAGTTTCCTTTTTTCTGCCAATGCTCCAAGACTTCGCCTACGGTATGGAAAGAACCGACCACCAACACAACATCATCACCTTTAACAGAAGCTAAAGCCGCTTCAAACGCTGCTACAGGGTTTGAATGCTGCTCTACGCCTTCGGGTAGGCTTTGACACAATTCAGCAGCTGTCGCTGCGCGTGGCCCTTGCAATGAAGCTGGATACCAATGAGTTGCGATTGGCGCTAATACTTCCAATGTCGCGGGAATATCTTTGTCATGAAGCATAGCGACTACAACGTGTAAATTTTTACCTGCATACTTCTTCGTAACTTGCTGCGCAAAGTATTCAGCAGAATGCGGGTTGTGCGCCACATCAAGCACAATCACGGGTTGTTCGCTAATTTGCTGCATACGCCCTGGAAGCTGCGCATTCTTCATGCCGTTAACCACGTTCACGTCACTAATACTAAGCTCTGATGTGCCCAATGCCATTAATGCTGTTGCAGCGTTGGGTAACGGCAGGCTTGGAATAGGTAGTGATTCTAGTTGGAATGCACCACTGCGCCAGTTCCACGTATCACCATCAACATCATAAGTGTATTGAATACCGACTTGGTAGAACTCAGCCTTAATGTCATCAGCGTGCGCCGCAACCGTAGCCGGTGGCTTGGGTTGACCACAGATAGCTGGTTTACCGCTGCGATAAATGCCCGCTTTCTCAAAGCCAATCACATTGATGTCATCACCTAGCCAGTCAACATGGTCGACAGCCAAACTAGTAATCACAGAAACATCATGCTCAACGATATTTGTCGCGTCTAAACGCCCGCCTAAACCCACTTCTAAAAGCACAACATCAACCGCTTCAGTTTGAAATGCACGTAACGCCGCTAAAGTGCCATATTCGAAAAAGCTCAGGCTGATTTCGCCACGCTCTTTCTCAATGAAGTCGAAAGACTGAACCATCTTTTCATCAGATAGATCTTGGCCGTTGATACGAACACGTTCGTTATAGCGAATTAAGTGAGGAGAGCTGTAGACACCAACTGAGTAACCAGCGTCCAATAGAATCGCTTCCATCAGTGCACATGTTGAGCCTTTGCCATTGGTTCCGGCAACAGTAATAACATGTTGAGCAGGTTTGGTGAGGTTTGCCTTAGAGGCGACGGCCTGAACTCGGTCTAATCCAAGATCAATAGCGCTTGTGTGGATGTTTGATAAATAATCAAGCCACATCTCCAAAGAGGATGTGGCTTGAGGAATAGGTTGTTGACTCATCTAACTCATAACCATAATTAAGTTGGTTTGTTAGAAGGTACTTTACCCTTTTTCTGGCGCTTCTGGTACTTCATAAGTAGCTTCATTCGGTGAATCGTTCACAGAAACTACTAATGGTGAAGGCTGGTTGGTCATTTTAGCAACAAGGCTTGCAACGCGCTGACGCATCTCACGACGGTCAACAATCATGTCGATAGCACCGTGGTCTAGTAGGAACTCACTGCGTTGGAAACCTTCAGGAAGGTCTTCACGTACCGTTTGTTCGATTACACGACGTCCAGCAAAACCGATCAGTGCTTTTGGTTCACCAATATTGATATCGCCAAGCATTGCCAAACTTGCAGAAACACCACCCATTGTTGGATCAGTCATAACTGAAACAAACGGTAGGCCTTTCGCAGATAAACGCTCAAGCGCAGCACTGGTTTTCGCCATTTGCATTAGAGACATCAATGCCTCTTGCATACGAGCACCACCACTTGCAGAGAAACACACTAAACCACAGTTGTTCTCGATAGCAGCATCTACCGCTTTCACGAAACGAGCACCAACAACAGAACCCATTGAGCCGCCCATGAATGAGAATTCAAAAGCACACGCTACGATAGGTAAACCCAATAGTTCGCCTTTCATTGCAACTAATGCGTCTGTTTCACCACTGTTCTTTTGAGCAGCAGAGATACGTTCTTTGTAACGCTTAGAGTCTTTAAACTTCAGCTTGTCTTGTGGCTCAAGATCAGCACCTAGTTCAACACGCTCACCTTTGTCTAGGAATGTATCCAGACGACGACGTGCTTTCATGCGCATGTGATGGTCACATTTTGGACATACTTCTAGGTTACGCTCTAGTTCAGCATGGTACAGAACCTGCTCACAAGAAGTACATTTCGTCCAAACACCCTCAGGGATAGACGCTTTACGAGATGTTACGATGTTGCTTTTTTCTAAAATCTTTTCAAGCCAACTCATGGAAGACCTTTTTGTTTCGATTCTTCCGCTTGATTGCGAAAGAAATAAATTTGGGAATTATGCGTGGGAATTAAAGCACATAAAACAGCGACTGTAGATAAAAAACTGGTTGTACCTATTTTCTGGGACTATCTTACGCACTAAACCGTAATAATTTTTGAACCTAAGTCTCACATTTAGTTCAAATTATCCGGTAAAAATAGAGGACCAATTGGCTCTCGTGGTAGCTCAAAATGTTCAGGATAATCAACATCCACCAGATACAAACCTTCCGCTTTTGCAGTTGCGCCGGCTACTTTTCGATCTTTAGCTTCTAAAAGCCACTGGATCCACTCTGGTTTCTGCTCCCCTTTACCTACGGCAATAAGGCTACCCGTAATATTCCTCACCATGTGGTGAACAAACGCATTCGCTTTAATATCGATCACAATGTAGTGTCCATGACGAGTCACGTTCAAGTGAATCATGTTTCTCCATGGGCTACGAGATTGACAGTGTGTTGCCCTGAACGAAGTGAAGTCATTCTCACCAAGTAAGTACTGACCCGCTTCATGCATTTTTTTCTCATCAAGATGACCATGATAATGGCTCACACCTGAATTCAAAATGCCTGGGCGTAGTGCATGGTTAAAGATAATGTAGCGATAACGGCGGGCAGTAGCCGAGAAACGAGCATGGAAATCCTCATTCACTTCTGTCGCCCAACGAACCGCAATATCTTTTGGCATGTTGGCATTCGCGCCCATTGTCCATGCCACCATTTTACGATCGACATTAGTTTCAAAGTGAACGACTTGTCCCGTACCGTGAACACCGGCATCTGTACGACCTGCGCACATAACTTCTACAGGGTGATTCGCGACAACTGAAAGAGCCTTTTCCAATTCTTCTTGGACACTTTTCACGTCTCGTTGGCGCTGCCAACCAAAGTAGTGGGTACCGTTATATTCAATACCTAAAGCAATTTTCATGTTCTTGTTCTCTTTGAAAATGGGCGAGAAGTATATACGGAAATCAGTGCTAGCCCAAATAGGATGGGGCTAAAACTTCAATAAACAATCAGCATCGACCGAGACGATGCTGTTGAAAAACCAAATGAAACGATAGCGCTCTGTATCGCCTTAAAATAAAGGGTAGCCAACGCTACCCTTTCTGATTTGTAAATTTATCGACCGTTTAACGTATCGATAAGATTTTTTGCCTCTCGACGAATATCATCGCTGCCGTCAACGATTGCCTCTTCTAGAAGCTTAATTGCCCCTTGCGAGTCACTCATCTCGATGTAGATTTTGGCCAAATCAAGCTTACCCGCAGCTTCTGCATTGCTGTCGACATCATAATTGCCAATATCACCGATAACATCAGGGAATTCGTTAAGACCCACATCCAGTTTAAGCTCTTCATCGTCTGGATTAATGACTTCTTCACCTTCTTGCTCGACTTGAGCCATTAGCTCATCAATCGTCATGTACTGCTTATCACGACTGTTGCCTGATTCGGTTAAATTGTCTTGTTCAGCCCAATTCTCTTCTTTGATTTTCGGTTCAGCTTGCTGTTCAGCCGATGCCCAAATCTCTTGTTGGTCATCAGGCACATCATTATGCATGCTCGATTGTTGTTCTGGCGCTAGGTTAAAGCCTTTCCAGTCTTCGCCGCCGACTTCAAGCATGGCGTCAATATCTAACCCTGCGCTATCAATCGAAGTTGCGTCCAATGGCTTATCGAACATGTTGTCGACAGAGTCTTGAACATCTTCAGAAAGCAACTCAGCTAATGCTGTCTCATCAAAGTCATCAAAGCCTTCTAGTGGCTCGTCTTGAACCGCTGCAGGCGTTGAGTTTGGCTCTGAAGCCGCGCTCAGTGATTGTTCTGGCTGTGCAAAACCAGCCGGTTCAGAGTCTTCAGCATTCGAGAAATCATCAGCCTGACTATAGCTCTGCGGATTTGAGAACAGATCATGCAACGCATCTTGCTCTTCGCCTTGTGGGCTGAAAGAAGTCAGTGGTGTTGGCTTCTCAGCAAACGCATCAGAGATGGCTTCATCTTCACCATATTCCGGTAAATCAAACTCATCGAACTCTACACCTTGGGCTTCCGCCACCGGCTCGGCATTGCTTTGCTCAATATCATCTAAAACAGAGTCTGCTTTTGCGCTTTCTTCATCGTACTCCGGAAGATCAAGGTCATCGAACTCGAACTTCTCTGTGTCAGGCGCTAAGTCTTGCTCTAACTGTGCTTCATCTGGTTCACTCACCACTTCCGCTAACGCATCGCCTTCACCAAACTCTGGTAGTTCGAAGTCATCAAGCGAGAATTCTTCTTCGCTTTCTGGTTTCGCAGTTTCAACTTGTGGTGCAGCATCTAACTGAGGCTCAGCGGTAGGTTGCGATTCAACACTTGATTGAGAGTCTATAGCAGGCGTTGCTGGCTCTGGTGTTGATTCAGCATCAGCTTCCGCTAGTGCGTCTTCTTCACTAAACTCTGGTAAGTCGAAATCATCAAACGAAAACTCTTCGTCGCCTTGCCCCTGAGCTATAACTTGGGCTTCAGTTTGAGGTTCAACACTTGGTTGAGCATCAATAGCTGGCGTTACTGGTTCTGCTGTTGATTCAGCATCAGCTTCCGCTAGTGTGTCTTCTTCACCAAACTCTGGTAGCTCAAAGTCATCAAACGAGAATTCTTCTTCGCCTTCTTGTCCTAGAACTTCAGCTTGTTCTGCTACTTCCGCTTGTGGTGTAGCTTCAACTTTCGGTTCAGCGACAGGTGTCACTAGCTCTGGTGTTACGTCAGTTTCCGCTAATGCTTCTGGTTCAGACGCCTCATCTTCAATCAGCCAATCATCGTCTTCTGGCACACCAAATTCATTTGGAATGATCTCTGGCATGTTTGCAGCACGAACTGGCTCTGGCAAGGATTCAACGACATCTTCAAGCTGATCGCTACCTTGGATTTTCGGTTCAAAGTCAAAATCAGAGTCAATGTTCGCTGGCGACTCTACATCGTCGATGGCTTCAGCTAACCAGTCTTCAACCGTTTCTTCTTCATCTTCAGAGATATCGTTCAAAGACGATGGCGAAGCTTGCTCTTGTACGTCGGCTTCTTTCGGCTCTGGTTCTTGTTGTGCGGTTTCTTCTTTAACTCGCTCTTCAAAATCTGGTTTGTCAAAATCAGAATTCTCAGATAACAGCGAGTCGATATCCAGTTCATCATCTTCAACCGATGATGCGGTTTCTTGCGCTGATACTTCGTCGCTGTCTAAAAGAGACGCTTGCTCTGGTTCAACCGTATTGTCAATTGATGGTTCAACAGGCTCTTCTATTGCTGGCAACAAATCATTGTCATCAGAAGTCATTAACTCATCAATCAACGCTTCGTCTGTTGTTTCTAGCGAGTCATCAAGCAAAGCATCCGTTGCCGGTGCGACACCGAACAAATCATCGATAAAACCATCACGATTAAAGGCTTCATCATTTTCTGGCTTAATGTCAGAACTTTCTTGAGTCATTTCAGAATCTAACGATTCATCAGTAACGACTTCAGGTTGTGGTGTTTCACTAATGTCCAGATCTTGCTCAGGCTCACCTTCAGAGGTTAACGGAGTAAGCTCAACGTCTGAGTCCTTTTCAGGCTCCTCATTGGCGTTGTCCAAACCAAAGGCTGCGTCTAACTCTTTATCAAACGTCTTATCTTCAGATTCAAGCTCGTCTTCAATGCCACTTGTCAGTAAGTCATCAAATGGGTCTAGAGATTCTGATTTTGATGCATCCGCTAAAAGCTCATCATCTGACAATTCACTATCAAGGAAATCATCCAATAAGTCGGTACTTTCGGCGTCGAGTTCGAAATCATCCTCGTCAGAGTCACCTATTAATTCATCCAAGGTTTCCGTGCTGTCTTCTGCGATGTTGAGGTCATCATCGGTCGATAAACCAGAAAGCTCTTCAAGCTCAGACAGAGAATCAAAGCCAAGAGGTTCGCTTTCAGACTCATCATCCGAATCGTCCCCTAGCATCTCATCAAGAAGGTCTGTCGAGTTACTTAGGTCTACGTCATCGCCTGCCAGTTGCTCATCAAGCAGATCAACGCTGTCTTGAGGTTCTTCATTTACGATGGGCTTATCGAACTGAGACAGAATGTTTTCGATATCATCATCAGACGCCAAACCACTGTTTAGGTTAGTGGCAATCTCATCGTCGCTATCGAGGTTGAAAGGGTCATTCGCTTGATCGTTCTGAGCAGCAACTTGGGCAAAGATGTCATCAATATCATCATTCGCTGTCGGTGAAGCTGGCTCAGGGGACTGTTGTTCAGAGATTAGAGCATCAATATCAAAATCGTCATTGCTCAAATCAACAGGCTTAGTCTCACTTTGTTGCTCAGAGATAAGCGCATCGATGTCAAAATCATCGCTTGCTGGTGTTTCAGTGCTAGAAGGCGAATCACTTTGCTCTTCCGAAATCAGAGCATCAATATCGAAGCTGTCGTCATCTTCGTCATCAAGAGCAAACAGATCATCTAATAAAGATTGGTCTAGCTCGTTGGAACCGAGATCTTCAGTTTCAGACTCTTGAGATAGTAAAGCTTCAATGTCATCAGCAGACATTGCGTTATCATCAGAAAGATCAAAGTCGACATCATCAGTATCGACGGCGCTTTCCGCTGTTTTGTCTAGCGCACGTTCCATCTCTTCAAGGCCAAGCGCTTTCTCTTCGCCATTAACACTAATGCCGTTGCTGCTGTCTAAATCTAGATCGTCGAAGTTGGTGTCTAAATCACCGTTTTCGCCAATGCTAGCAAATGGGTCATCATCTTCACCGTCGAGATTGAAATCGAGATCAGATTCATCCAATCCTGCAAATACATCATCTTCTTCAGCAAGAGCTTGGTCGTCAAACAACTTATTGGTATCGTCTTCAGTGCCAAACAGGTCATCGTCTAAAGACAGCTCGTTAAGGTCGTCCATCTCGTCGCCCAGTGTAATAGGCGCGACGCTGCTTGGTTCAGGCTGAATCGGTTGTTCTTGAGTGTTTTGCTGTTGTTCTTCATTTTTAGAACGACGGCCTATCAGCATCACGATGATCAAGCCAAGTAGAAGACCCGGAATAATCGCAAGAGCCGCAACTAACCAACCATTAGATAACAGTTCATCCATGGCACTTGGGGCCATTTTTTCAATTTCGGCGTTCTTTCTACGCTCTTCATCAAGCAGCTTTTCCACTTCGCTACGAATGCGGTCTTCATCACTGAGCTCTGTTTTTAGCTCATCCACTTCCGATTGCACATTCGATAACATCAAACGAAGTTGGTGATTTTTCTCTTCAAGTGACAGCAGTTCAGTTTCTGAAAGCTCTAGCTGCTTCTCTAACTTGTTCATCTCTTGGGTTGGTGCAGATTGAGCTAGAGATGATTGAGTTGGAGACAATGGCTTTTTAGCAGTTTCAGTAGTGCTTACTTGCTTAGCAGGAGTAACATTTTTTGCATCAGAACTCGGCGCTTTGGGTTTTGAAGCGACAGGCTTACTTGCAGGAGCATCAAGCTTAGCAAGATGTGAGTTCATGATGTTGATAGCTTGCTGCGTCGAGCTTGCACGTGCTTGCTCTAAAGAAGGCACGCGTAGATTGCTCGCAGGCAGCAGGCTATGGATATTCTGGTTTTCAAACGCTTGTGGGTTTAAGCGATAAATAGCCAACAGAGTTTGTTGGACTGAAACGGAGTTATCAGGGCGTAACTTTGAGGCAATAGACCACAATGTTTCTGAGCCGCGAGTTGGACCATAGAAACGTGAAGGCTCAGCGCTATTTGATTGCGCTCTTTGAAGTGGTTCTGAAAACGTAGGCGCTGATTGTATCTGGCCATTAGGCCCTACAACTCGAATGGAATCTGCACGAACAACGGAAATCTGAGTCGCAATGATAAAGGCAAAAGGCATTAACCACGGCTTGAAAATTTGAAACATAAAAGGCTCAGCTAGGTGCTTAAATTCGGAAAAGTGATGATCTATTAAATATATCGGATAAATGACGTAAAACTATAGAGATGAAAACAAAAAATGTGTTGCAGCAACAATATTCGCAGCAATTTCACACAATTTGACTAACAATATTTTTAATCGATTAAAAAAGCCCCACTAAAGAGTGAGGCTTTTTTATCAAAGCAATAAAGCTTAGAAGTAATCGCGAATCAGAACTTCAGCGATTTGAACTGCGTTTGTTGCTGCGCCTTTACGAACGTTATCAGCGACAACCCACATGTTTACGCCACTGTGATGGCTGATGTCGTTACGAATACGACCAACCATTACGTGGTCTTTACCACCTGCATCACGAACTTGAGTTGGGAAGTCTAGCGCTTGGAATACTTCAACACCTTCTGTGTTCTCTAGAAGCTGAACCACTTGCTCTGCACCGATTGGTGCGCGAGTTTCAATGTGTAGAGATTCTGCGTGACCGTAGAACACAGGAACACGAACACAAGTCGGGTTCACTGTGATTGAAGAGTCAGCAAAGATTTTTTGAGTTTCCCAAACCATCTTCATCTCTTCACGCGTGTAGCCGTTCTCTGTAAATTCATCGATTTGAGGAATACAGTTGAAAGCGATTTGTTGTGAGAACGCTGAGTTTTCAGCTGGCATACCGTTAAGAAGCTTAGCCGTTTGACCCGCTAGCTCATCGATACCTGGCTTACCTGCACCAGACACAGATTGGTAAGTTGAAACGTTAATACGCTCAAGGCCCACTTCATCGTGAATTGGTTTTAGCGCTACTACCATTTGGATAGTCGAGCAGTTAGGGTTCGCGATGATGTTACGGTTACGGAACTCAGCAATCGCTTCAGGGTTCACTTCAGGCACAACCAGAGGAACATCGTATTCGTAACGGAAGCGTGATGTGTTATCGATGACAACCACACCTTCATCAGCCGCAATTGGAGCCCAACGCTCTGAAAGCTCGCTACCTGCAGAGAAAAACGCAATATGTACTTGAGACCAATCGAAGTCTTCTACGTTTTGTACTTGTATTGTTTTGCCGTTAAAACGGGAAGTTTTGCCTTCACTACGTTCACTTGCTAGTAAGTGCAGTTCACCGACAGGGAATTTACGCTCTTTAAGTACTTCAAGAATGGTTTCACCAACCGCACCAGTCGCACCTAAAATAGCAATATTAAATTCTTGGCTCATTGTTTCTCTCTTTTATAAAGTTGGCTTTACCATAAAACCGAGTTTAGATAACGGCGTTAAATTACAAGATTCGTCGCCCGTTAACTCGACTGCACTGTATTCTCTGCGGTCCCAATATTCTTTACGCATCTTGTCAAAAGAACCCGGCGTAGCGATATTGCGACGGAATAAGGCGTCGTCTTTGCGCACATCATAGATCAACTGAGTCAAATTGTGCAGTGTTGCTTCATCCCAAGCTCTATCTAATTTCATTTGAGGTACAGGCGCTGTCGGCAATAAGTCACTTGCATACGCACGCTGTTCAGTACCTAAAAATTCACAATAACTGTTGAAGATCATCGTGGTACCACGCGCTTTACCTTCTAAACCGTAGCCCGCTACGTGAGGCGTTGCAAAAGCGAGTAACGGAAGAAGCTCAAAGTCGACTTCAGGTTCAAACTCAAACACATCAAGCACTGCAGTGAAACCATCGGCTTTTTGCAGGCGAGCTTTTAGCGCTTGGTTATCAACCACAGGACCGCGAGCTGCATTAATCAGGATTTGATCAGCACGTAAGTTGTTCAGCACTTGCTCACTGATCAAGTGATGCGTTGGATACTCACCCGTCTTAGTGATTGGCGTGTGTAATGTAATAACGTCTGATTGTTCAAGCAAAGTCTCTAACTCAGTAAATTCGCGAGTATCACCCTCTTGCTGTTTTAGAGGGTCGTTCAGCAGAACTTTGATACCAATACCTTCAAGGCACTTCGCTAAGTAACTGCCCACTTGACCACAGCCGATAATACCAACCGTTTTATCAAAAACAGAAAAGCCTTGTTGCTGCGCAAGCACCATCATCGCACTGAACGCGTACTCAGCAACACCCACCTTGTTACAACCAGGTGCCGCAGTAAAGAAAATGCCACGCTCTTTCATCAACTCTTGGTCAACGTGATCCATGCCAGCCGTCGCAGTACCAACAAACTTCAGCTTATTGGCTTTGCTGATCAATGACTCGTTTACCTTGGTAACAGAGCGAATCATCAATGCGTCTACGTCAACTAGGTCGTCAGCTGTTAATGTGCGACCAGACTTCATTGTCACTTCCCCTAGCTGGCTAAAAAGCGCTTCAGCGTAAGGCATATTTTCGTCGATTAAGATTTTCATTTGGCGAGTACTTTTGTTGGGGTCTATCGACCTAAATGTGAATTGAAATGATTGTGCAAAATTCCACACACGGTGTCGAGTAGCAATTGGAATACATTATAAATAAAGGGCTGAATCACCTAACCTTGGCAGACAAGAACCGAAACCAGAGTGAACACCCAAGATCAAACGGCTAAAACGAAAAATGCCCGATTGAATAAACAATCGGGCAAACATCCAGAACAAAAGGATCCTATCTCGCTCTCCAGGAGACAGAGTCTTGCGTCTGTTCAACCAGTACTAACCAAAGTCAGTACTGGTCAAGCTCTGGAAACCTTTCAATCTCTAAACCCAGATTTAAAAACTATGTTCAAAAAACACGTTTACCAACCTGCGTCTAAAAACTTTGTTCTGATGGTCATTATTACTGGGTGACCTGTGCGTGTTGAATCGGCACTAGCGCAACCCTTTAACGATTAACCTTGTCTCTGTAACTCAAGCTTAAGTTAAGCTTGGTACTTTTTGATTACTAGCGTTGCGTTCGTACCGCCGAAACCAAAACTGTTAGACATAACTGTAGTTAGCTCTTGATCACGAGCTTCAGTTACGATGTCTAGGCCAGCAGCAGCTTCGTCTAGGTTCGAAACGTTAATGCTTGGAGCGATAAAGCCGTTATCTAGCATTAGCGTTGAGTAAATAGCTTCGTGTACGCCAGCAGCACCTAGAGCGTGACCTGTCATCGCTTTAGTTGCAGAAATTGCTGGGCTGTTGCCACCGCCATTACCTTGAGAGAAAACTTCTTGGATAGCGCCTAGCTCTTTAACGTCGCCAACTGGAGTTGAAGTACCGTGAGTGTTCACGTAATCAACGCCATCAACGTTTTGCATCGCCATCTTCATACAACGAACCGCACCTTCACCAGAAGGAGCAACCATGTCGTAGCCATCTGAAGTTGCGCCGTAGCCTACGATTTCACCGTAGATTTTTGCGCCACGAGCAACAGCGTGCTCAAGCTCTTCGATAACTAACATGCCGCCGCCACCAGAGATAACGAAACCATCACGGTCTGCATCGTAGGTACGAGAAGCCAGCTCTGGCGTGTCGTTGTACTTAGTAGAAAGTGCGCCCATTGCGTCGAACATCATAGTCAGAGACCAATCCAGTTCTTCACCGCCACCAGCGAATACAACGTCTTGCTTACCAAGTTGGATAAGCTCCATTGCGTGACCAATACAGTGTGCAGATGTCGCACATGCAGAGCTCATAGAGTAGTTCACACCACGGATTTTGAAAGGAGTTGCTAGACAAGCAGAAACCGTAGAAGCCATTGTACGTGGAACCATGTATGGACCAACGCGCTTCACGCCTTTCTCACGGATGATGTCTACCGCGTTTACTTGGTTTAGAGATGAAGCACCACCTGAACCCGCAACGATACCCGTGCGGTCATTAGATACTTGATCTTCAGTTAAGCCAGAATCAGCAATTGCTTGCTCCATTGAAAGATAAGCGAATGCCGCTGCATCACCCATAAAGCGCATTTTTTTGCGATCGATATGGTCAGCAGGGTTCATTTTTAGGTTACCCCATACTTGAGAGCGCAAGCCATTTTCCTTGAACTGCTCTGAAGCGGTAATACCAGATTTACCCTCTTTCAGTGATGCTAAAACTTCTTCGACGTTGTTACCGATACTTGAAACAATACCCATACCGGTGATTACGACTCGTTTCATGTGACATTCCTATAATTCTAAATTCAGCTAGATGATAACTAAGAAGCCTAACAAAAGTGGTCAGCTTTCCTAGAAATTCGTACAATCCCTACCAACATATCGCTTCAAATCACAAAATGATAGATTTTATGACTTCAATTACTAATGCAGAACTGGAATGGAATGAGTCTGGCACGCCAGTTTCAGACCAATTTGACGACGTTTACTTCTCCAATGTTAACGGTTTAGAAGAAACTCGCTACGTCTTTTTAAAGCAAAACCACCTTCCAGAGCGTTGGCTTGAACATGAACAACGCCGCTTTGTGATTGCTGAAACCGGCTTTGGCACAGGTTTGAACTTTCTTGCAGTTTGGCAATGGTTCGATGCTTTTCTTAAAGATAACCCACAAGCGATGACCAAAGAGTTACATTTCATCAGTTTTGAAAAATATCCTTTAAATAAAGAGGATCTCATCAAAGCACACCAATCGTGGCCAGAATTAGCCGAGTATGCGACGCAACTCCAAGAACACTACCCTATTGCTCTACCTGAATGTCACCGCATTGTGCTGGGCGACGGTGCAATCACGCTTGATTTGTGGTTTGGCGATATTAAAGATTGCATGCCCAACGTACCAACCCCGCGTGAAGGTTTGGTTGATGCTTGGTTCTTAGACGGTTTTGCGCCAAGTAAGAACCCAGAGATGTGGAATCAAAACCTATTCAACGGCATGGCAAAACTGGCAAAACAAGATTGCAGCTGCGCCACTTTCACCGCTGCTGGTTTTGTTCGCCGTGGTTTAATCGAAGCTGGCTTTGCGATGAAAAAAGTCAAAGGCTTTGGTACTAAGCGAGAAATGATTGCAGGCCGACTTGGCGAAAAGCACGTTCACACCAATATCAAACCTTGGTATGGCCTCGCTCAACACAATGATTCGCAAGACATAGCTATTATTGGTGGTGGTGTAGCCAGTGCTGCACTTGCAAAAACCTTAAGCCGTCGTGGTAAAAACATCACCCTTTATTGTGAACACCAACAAGCTGCGGGTAATGCCTCGGGCAACAACCAAGGTGCCATTTATCCGCTACTTAGTGAAGCGACATCCAATGTTTCAAGAATATTTGGTCCGGGCTTATTGTTTGCCCGCCAATTTATTAATCAAGCAGCACTATCAGTAAACTTCGATCACAACTGGTGTGGCGTGAATATCTTGATGTGGGATGAAGGTTCAACTAAAAAGCTCAACCGCATGTTGGAAGGCAATTTCCACACAGACTTGATCCAGCGCTTAACGCCAGAGCAAGCCAACGAAAAGATTGGTTTACCGGTCGATAAAGAGAGTGTTTACTTTCCACTGGGTGGTTGGTTAAGCCCTCTTCAACTGACTCAAGGCTTGATTGGCAAGCTAGAAGAGAGCAACCAAGTGAGCGCACACTATCAACATCAAGTAACGCAACTTGAGTGGCTCGAAGCTGAAAAACAATGGTTACTGACGATTGAGGCACCTCAAGGTGAGATTCAAACTAAGCACGACCAAGTAGTTGTCGCAAACGGACACAAGTTCACTCAGTTTGAACAAACTCAGCCAGTACCACTGACTCCGGTTAAAGGCCAAGTGAGCCATATTCCGACCACGGAAAATCTCAGCCAGCTAAAAACCGTGTTGTGCTTTGATGGCTATTTGACGCCACAGAACCCCAACAATGGTCATCACTGTATTGGTGCGAACTACGACAAAACCAATATCGACCAAGAATTTGATATTGAGGTTCAGCAGCACAATGGCGAGCGCCTACATGGGTCACTACCAGACCAAGCATGGACAAAAGATGTCGATACCAGTGACAACTTAGCGCGCCAAGGTATCCGAAGCGTAAGCCGTGACCACCTTCCGTTTGTCGGAAACGTTGGTGACTTTGAAGCCATTAAGGAGCAGTACCAAGATCTCCACAACTTCAACCCGCAGCGTGACTCGGTTGAGGATGTAGAAACGGTAACAAGCTTCCCTAACCTTTATTGCTTTATCGGACTGGGTTCACGTGGTTTGAGCTCTGCACCATTATTGGCTGAAGTATTAGCATCACAGATCTGTGGCGATCCGCTGCCCTTGCCTGTTGATGTGCTTGAGGCGATTCACCCAAGTCGAATGTGGGTACGCAGACTGCGTAAAGGTAAGGCATTAACGGCTGGATGGGTTGCTGACAAGCATTCTAAATCAAAGCCGTAGTTTCTAGTTCAGCTATTTTGAACATCTGAAATTTCTGAATATCTGAAACTAATAAGTTAAAAGCTAAAAAGCCCTACGTGACTAAGTTAAGTCGCTCGGGCTTTTTGTTATTCGTGTTGATCTAAACTGATGTTCTAAATGGAGCAGTATTTACAGCTTAGCAACCGCGTCTTTAATCTGTAGAGCAATCTCTTCGTTGCTGATAGAGCCCGACTCAAAATCAAAGTTATCGTAGAAGCTTGGTACTGAAACTGACGCTTGCACGTTGCCACCGAAGTAAGGTGCAGAACCTGTCGCTGCACCAAGTACCGTTTGTGCGCCACCAGGGCCCGGTGAAGTCGCTAGGTAAACCGCCGGCTTCTCGCCAAACACTGAACGCTCAATACGTGTCGCCCAGTCAAATAGGTTTTTATACGCTGCTGGGTAGTGACCATTGTGTTCTGCGAACGAGATAACAAACGCATCAGCTTCAGCTAGGTCGCGTAGGAATGCTTGAGCACCTTCCGCTTGGCCAATCTCTTTTTCAGTGTCTTCACTGAACATAGGAACATTGTAATCGTTGATGTCTAGGACTTTTACTTCAGCACCTTCAATCAAGTTTGCTGCGTAAGTTGCTAGTGTTTTGTTGATTGAGGTAGAACTTGTGCTTGCGCCAAATGCGATAACTTTCATGATGTGACCTTTCTGTAATTCCGTTAAGTGGGATTAGAATAACGTAGTAAGAAAATGTAACCATCACAAGAAATGAACGGACTCATTCAAAAATTTCGAACGAGTCTCAAATAAACCAGTTCGCTCAGCAAAATGGGAAAGGAAGGGACTGAGCGGATAGTATTAATACATCGAGATTAAGCTTGGTTTTGTAGCTCAACCCAAAGGTCATTAACGATAGTGCGGTCTGCTGGTGTTAGTTCAGAGCGAGCGTCGTCTAGGCTCTGTTCAATACGAGCTTTTACTTCAGCCACATCTTCAATGCCTTCTTCTTCACATGAAGCCACTGAAAGAGAAATATGACCACGTAAGTAACCACCAGCAAACAGTTCATCGTCTGATGCGTTTTCAATGCGAGCATCAATTACTTCAAGTAGTTTTTCTTCAAATTCGATAATCATAATATTCTCTTATTTCACAATAAATTGGCTAGCACATAAAGGTTCTACATCGTAGAAGCTGCGTAATGCTTCAGAGAGCATTTTCACGCGAGGCGGAAAGCCTACTTCAAAGATACCCATAACTTCGCTATGTACTTTATTCATAAAGGCCAAACGATCTGGCTCAAAATCGCCGTGTAGATTGTCACAGCTGACATTAAAAGGAAAGCCTGCGCTCATCGCAATGATCCATTCATACGCTTGTGGGCGAATTTCTACTTTTTCAAACTCAGCTTGAACCGATTCCGTTCGACCGTCAGGTTCATACCAATAGCCAAAATCTTCCAGTAAACGACGCTCAGGCCCAGCAACGCACCAGTGTGCGATCTCATGGAGTGCAGAGGCGTAAAAGCCACGTGCGAACACGATTCGATGGTGTGGGATAGTATCATCAGCAGGCAAATAGATCGGCTCATCAGCCCCTAGCTCTAGTTTGGTATTAAAGCTTTCAAAAAAGGTCTGATTGAAGATATCGATAATGTCTGAGTATTGGTGTGTCATAAAATCAAATTTAAGTAAAAATAACTGGGGCATTTTGCTTTTTTTTAAGCGCTCGGTAAAGCCCTATCAAGCGTAATGACATCGGGTTCGCCATTATACTTTGCAGTGACAATCGATTGCCATTCCCAGATTACACCACTTTAAGGTGAATGATTAGTTTAGCTAATCTGAAACGCCCATTCACGGTACAAATATTCATTCGTCAACAAGCATTTTTACTACTACACTCGCGCTTCATTTTATATCCCTAAGGCCTATAAGACTCGAGTTTATAGACCTAAATTATAGAGCTACAGCAATGCTACTAAGTGTTTTGTATATCATTGGCATCACGGCAGAAGCCATGACCGGCGCTCTCAGTGCAGGCAAACAAAAAATGGATTGGTTTGGTGTAATGTTGGTTGCGAGCGCAACGGCAATTGGCGGCGGTACAGTACGCGATATCTTACTTGGCCATTACCCTTTAGGTTGGGTTGAAAACCCTCAGTATCTGGCCATCACCTGTATAGCAGGTGTTATTACAACCGGGTTGGCGAAATGGGTTATCAAGCTAAAAGGTTTGTTTATTCGCTTGGATGCCTTAGGCCTAATCGTATTCAGTATCATTGGTACCAAAGTAGCGATGACCATGGGTCTGCACCCAATGATCTGTATGGTGTCTGCCTTGGTCACTGGCGTGTTCGGTGGCCTGTTGCGCGATCTTATCTGCCGTCAAACACCATTGGTTCTGCATGAAGAGCTGTATGCATCTGTCGCCCTTGTCGCTTCGGGTTTGTACCTAGGTTTGCTTGAACTTGGCATTAACGACGTAACCGCGACGATTGTGACGCTTGTGGTTGGTTACTTGCTGCGTATGGCGGCTGTACGATTCAAGTGGCGTTTACCTTCGTTCCAGCTTGATCCTGAAAGCTCAGTGCATTAATAGATTAAGAGCCTTGAGCTGCTAGCTGTCTTTAATGACGATAGTCGCTAACCGGACGAATAATCCTGCTAATGTGAAAAAGGGTTGCTTCATTACGAAGCAACCCTTTTTGTTTTTATCAAATCAGTTTCAAATCTGTTCTGAATTAAACGAAGCAGAATTAGATTTTTGGCGTTTCAGTTGTCACACCAAAGTTTTGACCACGGTGACGTAGCAAGTGATCAAGCAATACAATCGCTAACATTGCTTCTGCGATCGGCACCGCACGGATACCAACACATGGATCATGACGACCTTTAGTGATTAGCTGCGTTGCTTCACCGTCTTTAGTGATCGTGTCACCAGGAACGGTAATGCTTGAGGTTGGTTTAAGCGCAATGCTTGCCACAATATCTTGGCCAGTAGAAATACCACCTAAGATACCGCCAGCGTGGTTGCTGCTGAAACCTTCCGGAGTTAATGGGTCACGGTGTTCACTACCGCGTTGATTAACCACATCAAAGCCATCACCAATCTCAACACCTTTCACCGCATTGATGCTCATTAGAGCGTGCGCGATGTCTGCATCTAGACGATCAAAGATTGGCTCACCAAGGCCTACAGGCACTTTCGTCGCAACCACTTGAATCTTCGCACCGATCGAGTTGCCTTCTTTTAGCAGGTCACGAATCAGTTGGTCAAATTCAGGCACTTTGTCGGCATCCGGGCAGAAGAAAGCGTTGTTTTCAATCTCGTTCCAATCCACTTTATCAATTGAGATATCACCCATTTGAGAAAGGTAAGCTTGGATTTCAACACCAAATTCTTGTTTTAGGTATTTCTTCGCAATTGCACCTGCCGCTACACGCATTGCAGTTTCACGAGCTGAAGAACGACCACCACCTCGGTAATCACGCACACCGTACTTTTGATGGTACGTATAGTCAGCGTGTCCAGGGCGGAACTTGTCTTTAATTTCGGAATAGTCTTTAGAGCGTTGGTCTGTATTTTCAATCAATAGACCAATAGAAGTGCCCGTAGTTTGGCCTTCAAATACACCTGATAAGATTTTCACTTCATCCGCTTCACGGCGAGCCGTTGTATAACGAGAAGTACCAGGGCGGCGACGATCCAAATCTCTTTGAAGGTCTGCTTCGGTAATTTCTAATCCTGGTGGGCACCCATCTACGATACATCCTAGTGCGATACCGTGACTTTCTCCGAACGTGGTCACGCGGAAATGTTGTCCGATACTGTTTCCTGCCATTACTTCCTCTAAATCAGCTATTAAGCAGAAGGTTTGATTCCTAAACCGACTGGCTAATAGCTTTACTTGTCTATTCTTCGTGAATTCATAGTGGCTTTATTACCAAATGATGTAAACCCCAAAAAACGAACAATTTTAACTTTCTATTACATGAGCCGAATGAAATGGATGACGTAGGAAAATGAGTGGCGCTTTAACAAGAGTATTTTTATTATGGTAGGAAAGCAAAAAACCCGACAACTCGGAGAGTTATCGGGTTTCTTTAAATAATGGCACGCCCTGAAGGATTCGAACCTTCGACCACCTCCTTAGAAGGGAGGTGCTCTATCCAGCTGAGCTAAGGGCGCGCTACAGGAACGAATTATACGAATTCGAATCAGTAAAGCAACGGCTTTATGTAACATTCTGATCTAAGTGGGTAAAAAAAGGCCAACAAACATATAAGTGTTGGAAAATAGACCAAAGCAAACGTTTGCTTGATGGTAATCAAAAAGATTTTCTGGAATAATGCGCCAAAAACATCAGCCACTAACTTGAATATCAATACTAAGGAAATTCATGACTGCTCAAAATATTGATGGAAAGCTAATTTCTCAAACGGTTCGCTCCGAAGTTGCTGCACGTGTAAAAGCTCGTACTGAAGCTGGATTACGCGCTCCGGGCCTAGCGGTTGTTTTAGTGGGTGAAGACCCTGCTTCTCAGGTTTACGTTGGAAGTAAGCGTAAAGCGTGTGAAGAAGTTGGCTTCGTATCTAAATCTTACGACTTGCCAGCCACTGCGACAGAAGACGAATTGTTAACACTGGTAGACCAACTGAACGACGATCCAGAGATCGACGGTATTCTTGTTCAACTGCCTCTACCAGCTGGCATTGATAGCACTCACGTTCTTGAGCGTATCACACCAGAGAAAGACGTTGATGGCTTCCACCCTTACAATGTCGGCCGTTTGGCTCAGCGTATGCCTAAGCTTCGCTCTTGTACGCCAAAAGGCATCATCACGCTGCTTGACCGTTACAACATCGACTTACGTGGTAAACACGCGGTTGTGGTTGGCGCATCAAACATCGTAGGTCGCCCAATGACGCTAGAGCTTCTTCTAGCAGGTTGTACGACGACAACATGTCACCGCTTCACCAAAGACCTTGAAGGCCACGTACGTCAAGCAGACGTTGTTGTAGTTGCCGTTGGTAAGCCTAACTTCATTCCTGGCGCTTGGATTAAGAAAGGCGCTGTTGTGGTCGATGTTGGTATCAACCGTTTAGAATCTGGCAAACTAGTGGGCGACGTTGAATACGACGTAGCGAAAGAAAGCGCAAGCTTCATCACACCAGTACCGGGTGGTGTTGGCCCAATGACGGTGGCGAGCCTAATCGAGAACACCATGATCGCTTGCGAGCAATTTCACTCGAAGTAGTCCGCTGCGCATAAAAATAGAATGAGAAAGCCGCGACATGATGAACGTTGCGGCTTTTTTGATGCTTTGGTACTTAGCTATTCGTTTTTGAAACAAGGCGACTCGCTTTTGATGAGGTGCTCGTTGCTACTTATCTGGAGTCTCAACTTTTTCCGTCTGTTCAGAAGGCGGTAATAAACTAATAAGCTCACACTCCGTTGATATGAGTTTTTCCAACTCAGACCCTTGTGTAATTAAACGGAAATCACCGCCAGTAATCACCCCAAGAGGAATGGCTTTAGGGTACAGAGCGTTAAACTCGTTTAAATCAAATGCCTCGGTCAAACCTGTACTTTTAATTTGGCTACCCTGAGCCATCAGTGAGTTAAGCTTAGAATAGGTAATCCCTTCCGAAAACAAGCTTCTATTGCCATCGCGGCTCACTTGATGCCTTTCATGTTTATTCTCTGAGGATTCAAGCTCAAACACCTTATTCTCACCAAACTCGTCTTGATAGTGCATACTAACTAACGGGTTGGTTTGACGATAAGGCGACACGATCATCGCACGCCCTATTCCATCCAATTCCAGATTATTTTCAGCGTGGCTCGAAGCCGGGTTACCAAAATAAACATTCAAGTTTTCCATGCGCGCTAAGCGAATGCTTTCCCAGTTGGTATCGGCAAGCACACTGTTGATGTTGTGTGTCGCCAACACTTTGGCAAACTGGCGTGAAAACTGAGTCGCACCAAAGAAGATAACGCCTTGTGCCTTCTCTTGAGTCACACCTAGCCTTCTCGCCCACCAACTCGCGGTAAGGCTCTGAATCACAACCGTACCGATGATGACCAAGAACACCATTGGCACCAGAAGGTCTGCGCCTTCAATTAATTGTTTTTCTTGAAGCTTGATTGCAAACAGAGAAGAAACCGCGGCTGCAACGATCCCGCGCGGTGCCATCCAGCTCAAAAACCACTTATCCGCAGAGGTAAGATCCGTGCCGATCCCGCTGATCCACACACTCAAAGGACGCGCCACCAGCATCACTACCGCTAACAAGCCAACCCCACCCCAACCTATCGAGAGGAAGGTTCCGGAGTCGAGCCTGCTCGCTAATAGAATAAACAACGCAGAAATGAGTAACACGGTTAAGGTCTCTTTGAATTCGATGATGTCTTCGATATCCAAGCCCTTCACGTTGGCAAGCCAGATCCCCATGATGGTCACGGTTAATAAACCAGACTCTTCACTCAAGTCATTCGAGAATGAAAATGCTGCAAGCATTAACGTCAGCACAGCCACATTACGCAAATAGTGTGGAACCCAATGCCCTTTCAGCATCTTAGCAATCAAATGGCCACCGATGATCCCTAAGCCTAAACCTATGACTAACGTCAGGCCCAGAGCTGACAGAACGTGTCCGGTAGGGTCGGCAGAAGAAACAATGTACTCGTAGACGAGAACCGCAAACAGAGCCCCAATCGGATCAATCACTATCCCTTCCCATCGCAAGATACTGCCTAAGGAAGATTTAGGCTGAATACTGCGAAGCATGGGTACGATTACCGTAGGACCAGTTACCACGACTAATGCCCCAAATAGAGCGGCTAACGGCCAACTGAAGTCCACAAAGTAGTAAGCACCCACTACGATACACGCCCATGTTATCAACATGCCGAAGCTCACGAGATGAGTCACCATCCGGCCATGGCCTCTGATTTCTTTGAAATTTAGGGTCAATGCCCCTTCAAACAGGATGATGGCAACCCCTAATGAAATCATAGGAAACAGCACATCACCGAAAATGGCATCGGGATTTAAGATATTCAGGCCGGGACCTAGCAACAGGCCGACGATAAGGAGAGGAAGAATAGCGGGAAGACGTAAACGCCAACCGAGCAGTTGACAAGCTAAAGACAAGAGTCCAATTAACGCCAAAGAAGAAGTAATCGACAAATCCATTTGTGCCCCTAAAAAGTTTGCACCACACCCTGTGGTACAAACTATTCAATGAAATAAGAAAGCCTACGTTCTTACACTATAGGCTCTCTTTTTCACGCTAACCGAATATTATTGTGATTAATCAGTCACTTTACTATAGGGGGAGTAAAGTCATGATCAGTTAGCTATAGAGAAAGCACGACACCAGCAATAGCGGCACTCATTAAGTTAGCAAACACACCTGCACAAATTGCTTTGAAGCCATATTGTGAGATGAAAGAGCGACGCTCTGGAACTAAGCTACCCAAACCACCGATAAGAATCGCCATGGTAGAGATGTTAGCAAAGCCACATAGAGCAAAAGTTACGATCGCTTGTGAGTGCTCACTTAGTGCCTCTTTAGCGTCCATTAGTTGGATGAAAGCCACGAACTCGTTCACGACAATCTTGTTACCTATCAATGAGCCCGCAACGACAGCCTCAGACCACGGTACACCGATCAGCCATGCAACGGGTGCAAACACATAACCTAGGATAAGTTCGAAGCTTAGGTTTACGCCAAACCAGCCGCCAACGATACCTAGCAAGCCATTCAGCATTGCAATCACACTGATAAAGGCAAGAAGTGTTGCACCCACCGCAACGGCAATACGAAGTCCAGACATAGCCCCATCTGCCATTGCCTCAACTACGTTTGTTGCTCGTGGAATTTCTACATCAGACTCAATATTTTCTTGAGCGTCATCTGGGCTGCCAGGTACTAAGATTTTAGCCATCAATAGACCGGCTGGTGCAGACATAAATGCAGCTGCGATCAGGTAATTTAGATCAACGCCAAGCGATGCGTAACCCACTAGCGTACCACCAGCGACAGAAGCCAAACCACACACCATCACAGCAAACAGTTGTGAATCCGTCATGTGCTTCAAGTAAGGCTTAACCACCAATGGAGCTTCAATCATGCCAACGAAAATGTTTGCAGTCGCAGACAGTGACTCCGCACGACCTGTGCCCAAGAACTTTTGTAGTGCGCCACCGATAAGGTTGATCACCTTTGGCATAAAGCCGATGTGGTACAAACCAGAGATCAGTGCAGAGAAAAAGATAATGATGCCTAGAACGTTAATCGCGAAAACAAATCCGTTATTCGTTAGGCCACCAAATAGGAAGTTAATCCCCTCTTGACCGTAGTTGATCAAGCTAGATACCGCACCTGTGGCTGCATTCAACGCTTCTTTACCCATTGGTACATACAGAACCAACAGCGCGAATGAGATTTGTAATAAGAAAGCCAAAGAGACTGTTCTTAGTGGAATATTTTTTCTGTCCGTAGATAGTAACCAAGCGGCAACTAAAATAGTGATAATTCCAAGTAGCGAAGCCATGTGCGTCAACCTAAAAGTTGTAGATAGGAAAGGCGACGCATTCTATAGAGGAAATCGTTTGCGGCAAGCTGAGGTTGTTAATGTGATGTTGGGGTAATCACGATTTAACTATGAGTATAATTAAGCTATTGAATTTTAATAATTAACTTTGATTAAAAAGCGTACTTTTTCCATATGGAAATTATATTTATAGATTAGGAAACAGTTAGCGATGCAGTTCAACGCAAGTTTTGAGGTTTTTGTCCCAATACGTCGGCGACCCGATATGATCTTTAATGAACTCAATCACTGCCGAAAGCTTCTTCGGCATATTCTTTCGGCTCGGGTAAACGGCATAGAATGGCATCAGCTGACTGGCTCTCCACTCTGGCAATACTTGAATGAGCTTGCCCGTTCTAAACTCTTCTTTCACTAAGTAAGTCGCCAAATAAGCAACGCCCCACCCTGATACTGCCGCGTCTCGTACTGCCTCAGCCAAATCGACTGAGTAATCGCCCGCGACTTTGACGCTGAGGTTTTCTTGCCCGTTGTCAAACGCCCACGATGTGTAATCTCGTTCACGGCTGCGATAGATAAGACAGTTATGGTCAATCAAATCGGAAGGTACATGTGGCGTCCCAGCCTTAATCAGATAATCCGGTGACGCAGCCACCACAAACTGACTGTCGGCTAATCGCTGCGCAATGTAACCTTCAGGCAAATCTTCATTGTTGGTGATCCAGAGATCCAAGCGCTCTTCAATCATGTCCACCTTATAGTCGAACAAGTGGACCTCGATTCTCAACTGAGGATAAAGCTGTCTGAGTTGATCAATCGCCGGAATGATATGGAGTGTGCCAAATGACTGCGACAAACCGACGCGTAGTATTCCAGAGATATCATCGCGCTGGCTATCCATATCCATCTGAGCTGCTTTCACCGTGTTAAACAGCTGCTCACAATGTTGATAGAACACGTCTCCCGCTTCAGTCAGCGTGAGGCTTCGTGTGGTTCGTTGTACCAACTTGATGCCGATTGAGTCTTCAAGCAAAGCGACTTGCTTACTGATATGAGACACCGAAACGTTCAAGCTTTTTGCAGCACTGGTAAAGCCTTCGTGCTTGATCAGCGCATGGAATATCACCATCTGTGCAGCTCTATCTGTTAGCACAAGATCACCTTATTAAATCTCTGAAATATAAAATCAAAAAGGACTCCGAAGAGTCCTTTAGTTCGTTCTGCCTATGATAGGCCAAATGCTATTCAAAGCGACTTAGGTCTGTTAATCAAACTTAATTCTGTCGGCTAGGTGGCTTACTGCCAAAGCAAAGTAGTAAGAACGATTCCACTTCATTAACACATTGTAGTTGTTATAAATGAGGTACGAACGTCCGGTTTCATCATCCGGCATGATTAACCAAGCTTTAATGTCTTCATCAAGTGTTGGCAGTGGGCGATCGTCATAGCGTTTAATACCGAGTTCAGACCACTCTTTTAAGTATTTCGCTTTGTCTTCGTCTCGACCTTGTAAATCGATCGACACAGTTGACGGAACATGAACCTGACGACCCCAAGTATATTTGTCATCCCATCCTGATTGGCTGAGATAATTGGCCGCTGAAGCAAATACGTCTTCTTCAGTGCCCCAAATGTCTTTCTTACCATCGCCACTGCCATCAGCGGCGTAAGCTAAGAATGAGCTTGGCATAAACTGAGGTTGACCCATCGCACCAGCCCAAGAGCCTTTCATCTCTTTTGGTGCAATATGGCCTTGATCAAGAATCTTCAATGCCGCCATCGCTTCGCTACGGAAGAAAGCTTCTCGGCGTCCTTCATAAGCCATGGTCGTTAGGGCGTCGATAACGCTGTAATTGCCCGTGAACTTACCAAAATTACTCTCAACGCCCCATAGCGCGACAATGAATCTTGGTTGAACACCATATTCATCACCAATACGCTTTAACGCGGTGTAGTGTTCCTTATAGAGTGACCTTGCCTGCTTCACTTTCCAATCTGGAACCGCTCGTGGAATGTATTCATCCAGAGTCAGTTTTTTCTCAGGTTGGTTTTTGTCGGCTTTCACCGCACGTGGCTTAAACGTTACACCATCAAAGGCTTCATCAATGATCGCTTCAGAGATGCCTTCTTCACGGCCTTGTTGCTTTAGTTTTTCTACATATTGCTCGAAGCTCAGTTCTTCAGCTTGTACTGAGCTTATGGTCAGGCTATTACCCAATAGTAATGCCGACACAGCCAATATGGTTTTAGAAAATTTACTCAACGATCACTCCTCCTTGAATTGAGGTGGCTATCACTCTTCGTCTTGAGATTTCTGTTGAGCTTTACGCTCTTTATGAAGTTCAAGTTCGTTAACTGGTGGTGGCGGAACCTGTAAAAAGAAACCATCGGTATTCAGTGATTCTTTCACTTTTTCGATGTTTACTTGAGCCAGTTTACGGCCATCCATTTTAATTACCATTACAAAACTAGGTTTACCAAACATTTGCATCAATGCGTCAGGAACTTGTGAAAAATCATCCTTCTTAGGGATATAAAGGTATGTTCCTTCTTTCTTTGAGCTTTTATATATAGAACACAGCATGACAAACCTTTTAATTGATTATGACTACAAAACTCTCACTTGCGAGATCAATAGTTTATGTTAGGGAAATATTGGGAACAAAACGTCCATTTGACAACAAGATTACTTGCTGTGCTTGGTTTGGGAATATAACATGATAAACCTAGTTTCAGGCAATGCCCTTTATTTTATTGATAAAGAAATTGTACCAATCCGCTATTGAGGTCCTGTAGTTTTTCGATGTCTAGTAACCCAGATCTAAAAGGTAGCAGCTTTACGCTATCTGTTTTGCACTTATCCGATGATCAAGTCGAAAATGCAGTCTCTTTTCTTCAAGAGAAAGTAGACCAAGCACCTACGTTTTTCGCTGCCGCACCTGTTGTTATCAACATCAGTAAAGTCGCGGGCGATATCGATTTTGTGCAACTTAAAAATGGTATATCTCAAGCAGGCATGATCCCGGTTGGTGTGGCTGGCTGTTCTGATAAGCGAATGCAAAATCTCGCCAAAGAAGCCGGTTTTGCGGTGATGACGGCAAGCAAGTCACCATCTCAAGCTCCAGCGAAGATGGCACCAATCAAAGTGATTAGAACCCCTATTCGTTCTGGTCAGCAGGTTTACGCGAAAGATGGCGATCTATTGATACTCAGCCATGTGAGTGCAGGCGCGGAAGTGATTGCCGATGGCAGCATCCATATTCATGGCACTTTACGCGGCCGTGCGATTGCGGGTGCAAGTGGTCAAACTGAAGCAAAAATAATTTGTAATGACTTACAAGCCGAGCTGGTTTCCATTGCTGGAAATTACTGGCTCAGCGATCAAATTGAAAGCGAGTACTGGCAGAAGAAAACCATGTTCAGTATGGCAAACGATGTATTACACGTTGATGTCCTCGCAATATAAGAGAAATAAAAGGAAAACAGAATGGCACGCATTATCGTTGTAACGTCAGGTAAAGGCGGGGTAGGCAAAACGACCTCCAGTGCAGCTATTGCCTCGGGTCTGGCTTTAAAAGGAAAGAAAACCGCAGTTATCGACTTTGATATCGGTCTGCGTAACCTAGATTTAATTATGGGTTGTGAGCGTCGTGTTGTATACGACTTCGTTAACGTTATCAATGGTGAAGCGACGCTGAACCAAGCGATGATCAAAGACAAGCGCACAGAGAACCTGTTCATTCTTCCTGCTTCTCAAACTCGTGATAAAGACGCACTAACAAAAGATGGTGTTCGTCGTGTTTTTGATGAACTGGATGAAATGGGCTTTGATTTTATCATCTGTGATTCTCCTGCAGGTATCGAACAAGGCGCTCTGATGGCGTTGTACTTCGCTGATGAAGCGATTGTAACCACCAACCCAGAAGTCTCTTCAGTACGCGATTCAGACCGTATTCTAGGTATTCTTGACTCTAAGTCTCGTCGTTCAGAAGATGGCTTAGAACCAGTGAAAACACACCTTCTATTGACTCGCTACAACCCAGCACGTGTTACTCAAGGTGAGATGCTCAGTGTTGAAGACGTTGAAGAAATCCTGCACATCTCTCTACTGGGTGTAATTCCAGAGAGCCAAGCGATACTCAATGCATCGAACAAGGGTGTTCCAGTTATCTTTGACGAAGCAACCGACGCAGGTATGGCTTACAATGATACTGTAGAGCGACTACTGGGTAGCCAAGTTGACTTCCGCTTCTTAACGGAACAGAAGAAAGGCATCTTCAAACGACTGTTCGGGGGCTAATGCACAATGTCATTATTAGAGTTTTTTAGACCACAGAAAAAGACAACCGCAAACCTAGCCAAAGAACGTTTGCAGATCATTGTTGCAGAGCGACGCAGCCATGACGACCCAGCGCCGTCTTACCTGCCGCAACTAAAAGAAGACATCTTGAAGTGTATAGCCAAGTACGTTGAGGTTGATCCATCAATGGTTGATCTGACTTTTGAACACAAAGATGACGACATCTCAGTGCTAGAGCTGAATGTTAAGCTTCCAGAAGAAGATCGATGATCTTTCTGCACAAGATCGGCAGGTAATACACTTGCTTATATTGATTAAATAAAAAAAGAGAGCCTAGGCTCTCTTTTTTTTATCTGCAGTTTATAGCTGTAACTAAGTTAGGCTTTAAAGCAGCAAGCGGTTATTTGATCGCTTTACTCAGCTTTTCGCCAACCACATCTAAACGCCAGCCTTGCATAACATCAGGCAGCTTCTCTGGGTTACGATCGTGCTTCCACACCCAGCTTAACACTTGGTTAAGTTGCTTCTTAGATGCCAAGAATTCCGTCGCTAAACCGCTGTGTTGTGATGCTGTTTTCACTTCATCTTTCAACACTTTGAACAGTTGCTTGTAGCCAGGGAAGTCCATTAGACGTTCTACTGGTGCTGGGTACTCTTCTTCTGGTGTATGTTCCGCTAACTTAACGATTGAGCTGATCTTCGCACCATGGCGACGCACAGAGCGGTAATCAAAACCCTCTTGCTCCATGTGCTTAGGATCTTTCATCGCAAAACGCGCCACAGCCCATAAGTCTTGCTCTTTGAAGACAAAGTTCAGCGCTAAATCGCGCTTGATTGCTTCTTTTAGACGCCAAGTTGCTAGAGGTCGTAAGATCGCTAGCTGCTTAGGTTTAAGCTGCCACGCCCCTTTAATATCAAGGTAGGCTGTATCTGGGTTTACTTTACGAATGCGCTTGGCAACTTGTAAATCAGACTCTTGCTGAGCCGCTTCCCACCAGCCAGCTTCCATCACTTTTTCTAGAAGCTTGTTGTACATTGGCATTAGGTAATGCACGTCTGCTGCTGCGTAGTCCAATTGTTTTTGAGAAAGCGGACGCGCTAGCCAGTCTGTGCGAGATTCACTCTTATCGAGATCGACACCGACAAACTCTGAAACCAGAGCAGCAAAGCCCGTTGATAAACCATGACCTAAGAAAGCCGCCATGATCTGGGTATCAACCATTGGTGTTGGTGTACAGCCAAATGCGTTCTGGAACACTTCCAAATCTTCACCGCACGCGTGCAGCACTTTCAATACTGATGCGTCTTTCAACAAGGTAACGAACGGTGTCATGTCATCAAGAGCAATAGGGTCAATCAGTGACAGCGTTTCACCATCAAATAACTGAATCAAGCCTAATTGAGGGTAATAGGTTCTAGTACGAACGAACTCCGTATCAAGCATAACGACATCGGCTTCACGTGCTTGTTGGCAAACTCGCTCAAGGTCTTTCAATTGGGTAATGATTTGATAATCCACAAAAACTCTCACAGGTTTCTATTTGATCGCCGGATACAAAAATGCCGACATTAACTGTCGGCATTCTAACACCATTTTTCAGCGCTCGCTTAGATTAAGCGCCTCAATGGTTTTGGTGCAGTACTTTCGCGCAAACGGGCTAATTATTCGCTAGCGCGTTTCGCAAGTTCTGCATCGTTTTCTTCACGCAGTACGCGGCGTAAGATCTTACCTACGTTAGTCTTTGGAAGATCATCTCTGAACTCGACTAATTTAGGGATTTTGTAACCCGTTAAGTGCTCACGACAGTGCGCGATAATGTCTTCTTTGGTCAGGCTAGGGTCACGCTTCACAACGTAGATCTTAACCAATTCACCAGACACTTCATGAGGTTGACCGATAGCTGCTACTTCAAGCACTTTACCATGCAGAGCCACAACGTCTTCAATCTCGTTCGGGTAGACGTTGAAGCCTGATACAAGAATCATGTCCTTCTTACGGTCAACGATGTACAACAAGCCTTCGTCATCAAACTTAACGATGTCACCTGTCGATAACCAACCGTCTTGATCGATCACTTCTTTGGTCGCTTCAGGGCGCTGCCAGTAACCTTGCATCACTTGAGGGCCACGAACTTGTAGCTCGCCTACTTGGTCATTAGCAATAACCTTACCTTCATCATCAACAATACGAACTTCTGTCGATGGTACTGGTAGGCCGATAGCACCTGTGTAGTCTTTCAGGTCGTATGGGTTACCCGTTACCAGTGGTGAACACTCAGTTAAGCCATAGCCTTCCAATAGGTGAATGCCTGTCGCTTTCTTCCATTGCTCAGCAACAGCGCGTTGAACCGCCATGCCGCCGCCAACAGATAGGCGTAGGTTACTGAAATCCAACTCGTGGAAATCTTCGTTATTAACTAGCGCATTAAACAAGGTGTTTACGCCGGTAATTGCGGTAAACGGAACCTTTTGCAGCTCTTTAATAAAGCCAGGAATGTCACGAGGGTTAGTAATTAGAAGGTTACGACCACCCATCTCAACAAACAGTAAGCAGTTCACCGTCAGTGCAAATACGTGGTAAAGCGGTAATGCCGTTACAACCAACTCGCGGCCTTCTTGCAGAACAGGACCATAAGCCCCTTTCGCTTGAAGTACGTTCGCAATCATATTGCGATGCGTTAGGATTGCGCCCTTCGCTACACCCGTAGTACCACCAGTGTACTGTAGGAACGCGATGTCATCACCCGCCATGAACGGCTTCACATATTGAAGACGACGACCTTTGTGCAGCGCTTTTCTGAATGAAATAGCACCCGGCAGATCATACTTAGGCACCATGCCTTTTACGTATTTCACTACGAAGTCGACAATTGTCCCTTTCGCGCGTGGCAGCATTTGCCCTAGGCTAGTTAGAACAACGTGTTTAACCGGCGTGTTATCAACGACTTTCTCTAGCGTGCTCGCAAAGTTAGATACGATAACAATCGCCTTTGCACCAGAATCGTTCAGTTGATGTTCAAGCTCACGAGGTGTGTACAGTGGGTTGACGTTCACTGCAATCATACCTGCACGCAATACACCAAATAGTGCAATTGGGTATTGCAGTAGGTTTGGCATCATTAGCGCGACGCGATCGCCCTTCTTCAGTTTCAAGTCATTCTGTAGGTAAGCGGCAAAAGCACGGCTGCGCTCTTCAAGCTTACGGAATGTCATAATCGAGCCCATGTTCTCGAATGCAGGTTGGTCCGCGTACTTCTGTACCGACTGTTCAAACATTTCTACAAGAGATGGGTACTGATCTGGGTTGATCGTTTCTGGTACGTCACTTGGATAACGTGAAAGCCAAGGTTTATCCACGATGTTACTCCTCGTTTATCAGCTGACGACTGCTTCGCCGCTTTTTATCATTGCGGTATTACAGCACAGCTTTAGTGCATGAGCACTAAAAGGCTCAAACACTTGTTTAAATTTTGTTAACTACACCAAGAATTAGCTCTGAAACTAGCTCTGGGCTCTCTAAATGACAATGATGTCCACCAGGAACAGTCTCTATATGCAGAGGACTATGCACTGATTTGTAGCGATTATGCTGCAAATGTCGGAATCCACCATTCCCTAGGATTATTAATTGAGGGCATTCAATAGCCGCCATAATCGCTTCAGCGTGCGCCTGTGACATTCGATATAACGAGTCACATTTTAGATTAGGGTCGCATCGCCATTGCCAAGAGTTCTCGAACTCGACAATACCTCGCTCAACAATAGGAGCGATTAATTCAGCATTAATTTGGTTGGCGTGAGCTCTCAGCTTAATAGCATCCTCAAGGCTTGCCAAAGGACGTGAAGGCTTTCTTCGCTGTCGAAGACGACTGAGTACCCCATCCCTCAAGCGAGAGACTGTTTCGTGGGGAGCTTCAGAAAGAGGTCCGTGACCTTCAATTTGAATTAATCCTGACACCTTTTCAGGAAAGGCGGCACTATAGCAACTTGCTATCAATGCACCAAGTGAATGTCCTACCAGTACCAGTCTGTTTGGCGATAATTTAGTCACCAACTGATGCAAGTCATCAATATAATCATGAAATGGGTAGTAACTTCCCGATTTGTGCGACGAGAAGCCGTGTCCGAAGAGATCGATAGCAACAAGGTGAGCATTGGGCGCAAACTTGGCGACTTGCTGCATAACCGGATTAAAGCTGGACGAATTATCCAACCACCCATGAATAAAAACGACCGTCGTTGCGGTCGTTTGTGGGTTGCCAATCTGTTGTGTTGCAAGCGTCCCGCTCGCAAGGGAGTATGACTTTTCAATCATCAAACACTTAGTTCCATCTGTTTGCGCAATCAACGTCTAAAAAGTTAATTACTCTACGTCCTGTATCACTCGACCTTGTCTTGGCATCGTTTGAAAACTGCGACAATGTAAACTTCTGCACGAGTAGTAGGTTGGTGCAAAATCGTTAACAACAACACGCTCAGTGATGTTCCACAGTCGTTGGTTGTCCACTTTCATCACAGGGAAGATGTAAGGGTATTCCCCTATTTTTCCATCTTCACTTCCGCTTGACTGACCAACCAGTGTAATCAGACGGCCTTCTGCAAAACTTAGAGGCTCAACATACCCTTCAATATAACCAACAAAACGTCCGCTTGGCTCTGCGTCTAGGTCTGGCTTACCGCTACTCGAAATCGGCATATTAGCAACTTCGATTCGAGTCTTATCTTTCAAGTTGGTTACTTTAGAGATAACGCCACCCAATCGAACACTTTTCGCCTCCGGTAGTTGGTCGACCCACTGTTGGTAATCACTAATTACAGGCTCTGATTTTGCTTCAAGTTCGCTAGGAAGTGATGAACACCCGGCAAGTACCAAGACACCAAGAGAAAGGGCTATTAAGCGTAATTTAGAGAGATAATTTGACATGGTTCTGGTCCTTAAACAGGCATTAATAAGAAGCTCTAGATGTAGATATCGACACCGATAAGCTTTGCAAGTTCTTCTTTCTTCGCCTGATTCATTACATCCATATACTCTTCCATAGCCTTACGTCCTCGGCCTTCTGGAAGATCATACTGGATTTGAGCCTTGTGTAGTTCAGACTCTTTAACTTGACGAATAGAGTGAGAAACAGCATTAGCGACCTTAGTCGGTTGCCCAACCGCAGTGCTAGCATCAGATTTTTTTGCCTGCTCCTTCTTTTTAATTCGATTCGGCTTAGACGTGCTGCCTATCGAAGAAGGAGGTAAGTTGTTAATTGATACCATGACTAAATATCTGCCCTCTCAAATCTAAATAATACGCATTTAGACCTAATTTGCATCAGAACCTTGTAAAAATTATTCGCGACCTGGCAGTTTCTTCCAAGTCACTTTGTCACGAAGATAAACTGGCTCAGATTCTTCTGCTGCAACCGCTTTACCTTCTGCGTAAGCAAATTGAGCAAGGAACGCCATATCTTGAGCTTCTGGGAATAGCACTTCACACGCTTTAGTGTTGATCGCTAATGTGTCCATATGCTCTGCGTAAGCTGCCCAACCGGTACCGACTTTCGCCCATGTTTCAGAATCTGCTTCTAACTGCGCAGCCAATTCACTTGGTGGCGTTACACATTCGGCATCAACCGCAGTCCAACGACCATCTTGTTCACGGCTGTAACGAGCCCAGTATACTTCACTCATGCGCGCATCAATCGCTGTCGCAACGTGAGTTTCACCAAATTTACGGTAGCTGCCTTGCGCCATCGCTGCCAGTGTTGAGACACCGATCATTGGTAAATCAGCACCAAAAGCTAAGCCTTGAGCAATACCAATACCAATACGCACACCCGTGAAACTGCCTGGGCCTTGGCCAAACGCGATAGCATCGATATCGGTTAAAGCGACATTCGCTTCTTTCAGTACTTCATCCACCATAGGTAGAATTTTTTTCGTATGGTCTCGAGGAGCCTCTTCGCTACGTGCGAACACCTGGTCACCCATTACTAATGCAACTGAACAGTTTTCAGTTGCGGTATCTACTGCAAGAATTTTCGCGCTCATTTGTGTCTCAAATATCTGTTATCTAATCTAAAAATAATGGCTAAACTCAACAATGCCAATTAATCAGCAGCGGTTGAATGGTCTTTAGCTAAGAATTCTTTAATGACCCCTAAGTCACGTGTACGAGGGATAGGCGGTAAACTCGCCAAAAATATGCCACCGTAATCGCGAGTCACCAATCGGTTATCGCAAATAATCAAAGCACCATTATCGCGCTTGTCACGTATCAATCGGCCGACACCTTGTTTCAAGGTAATCACAGCGTCTGGCAACTGTACTTGTGCAAAAGGATCACCCCCTTTTAGCTTACAGTCCTCGATTCGAGCCTTAAGTAAAGGGTCATCAGGGGCTGTAAAGGGCAATTTATCGATGATAACACAGCTTAATGCGTCGCCCCTAACATCTATCCCCTCCCAGAAAGCACCTGTAGCCACCAGCAATGCGTTACCTAATTCCATGAATTCGGCTAAGGTTTTTTGCTTACTTGTCTCACCTTGCAATAGAACGGGAACCGAGAGGGTTTCACGGAATCGCTCCCCCAACTCTTTCATCATGCTGTGTGAAGTACACAAGAAGAAACAGCGGCCTTGGTTTTGCTCAATCACAGGAGTCAGCATTCTTACTAGCTTATCCGCGAGACCGGGGCTATTCGGTTCTGGAAGATAACGAGGCACACACAAGCGCGCTTGATTCGGATAATCAAACGGGCTCGGCAGTGAAAACTGTGCCGACGGTTTTAACCCTAATCGAGAAGTAAAGTGTTCGAAATCATCCGACACCGCCAAGGTTGCTGAGGTAAACACCCATGCGCCCGGCTTCAGCTCAATCTGTTCGTGGAATTTATCGGCGACAGAAAGCGGTGTGATATGCAGAGCAAAGTGGCGCGGTGTAGTGTCATACCAATACGAATAGCCAGTGATCGACACATCGCACACACGTTCGATACGCGACTTAATCATATTTGCGCGTTCGAAAGCGGTATCTAACAGCTGGCTTCGCCCAAGTGCTAACTTCAATACATCAACAGCAAGTTGCAGAGCATCTTGCAAACGAACTAACTCGCGTGCAATCGACTCGGATTTCAAAGCTTCGCGCCAGTTACCACGAAAGCCGGTGTCGCCGAGCACAATACGTAGGTCAGCAGCTGATTGAATTAGCCTCTCGCCAACCTTTTGCAGCTGACGCATGTCTTTGGCTTCAGTGCGGTAAGCGATTTCAATGTCTTTGGCTAGTTCTTGGATCTGTCGGCTGGAAACCGATTGTCCAAAGTACTGACTGGCAATATCGGGAAGTTGATGCGCTTCATCGAAGATAAACACATCGGCTTCAGGTATCAGCTCACCAAACCCGGTTTCTTTGATCGCTAAATCTGCGAGAAACAAGTGGTGGTTCACTACAACAACATCGGAGTCCATCGCTTTTTTACGCGCCTTAAGCACAAAGCAATCAGTGTAGCTTGGGCATTCTTTGCCTAAACAGTTGTCGTTAGTCGAGGTAATGGTTGGAATAACTGGGCTATCTTCAGCAATATCATCGCAATCACCTAAATCGCCAGTTTGAGTCGCTGACGACCAGCTGCGCACTTTAACCAACTGAGCTAACAGCGTTGGATCGGTATGAGTGCCATGACTTTCGATCATCTGGCGACTGAGCCTGTCTAAACACAAATAGTTTGAGCGACCTTTCAGCAGAGCAACCTGACCATAAAAACCAAGCGCATCGACCATTAATGGTAAATCACGATGAAACAACTGCTCTTGAAGGTTTTTAGACCCCGTACTGATAATAGTTTTCTTGCCACTCAGCAGCGCCGGTACTAGGTAAGCAAACGTCTTACCGGTACCTGTCCCCGCCTCAACAACCAATTGGCTTTGTTGCTCAATGGCCTGTGAGACCGCCTCAGCCATGTCCAACTGAGCTTGTCTTGGTTGAAACCCAGGGATAGCTTTTCCCAGAGCGCCATCAGCAGAAAACGTTTTAGATATCATAGAGTACGAAGTTTAGAAAAAGAGAAGGAGAATTATGGCAGGTTTAGTGAGCCGGCGCGAATCAAGAATGACTTCGCACCGGAGGTGTTTGGTTTGGCTTGACGTGGCTTAAGTTACCTTGAAGGTAAGAATTGAAGAAGTAGGAATTAGAGAATCGTTTTTATTTTCGACTGAGATAACGTGATAGCCAAGGAGCACCTTCAAAATGGTTATCACCAGGCTGTATGGCTTTCGCTGCATCGGTTGGTGAGGTCTTACTTTCCCACATTTCATCTAGAACATGACCATCTAATTCGGTACCTCTCGCCAATGAATTCACTCGCTTGCAGTACAGTTTTTTGGCTAGTAACTCTTTATCCATAAGTATCACCTCTATTTTTGGCCAAGGCGTAAATGCCTCGGTTGAAGTTCAAATGCGTACTACGGTCAAAACTTTTAAAAATGAAGCTTCTGCCTGTTTTTCTATCTAAAAACTGATATTTCTATATCAAACAATTTATCAAAGCGATAAATGAGCAGCAGAATTTGTTGAAACCAACTTGATAATAGATTAATTATAACGGTGATATTGCGGCTCAGTTCACCGTTCGACGGCCTGCATTAAATTTGAAGAATCCCTATTTCATATAATAAGTGCAACATTTCATGGAAGTAAGATGCAAATGGAAAGAAAAACTTTACTAACACATTGTACTGATGCCCCGGGCCTCATCTCTAAGATCACCAATATTTGTTATAAGCACCAACTCAATATTATTCACAACAATGAGTTCGTAGATAACACAAGTGGCCACTTCTTTATGCGCACCGAGCTGGAAGGCTATTTCAATGATGAAACCTTGCTTGCCGATTTAGACCAAGCCCTGCCACCAAATACGAAACGTAAGCTTGTTGATTCGTCTCGCAAGCGTGTTGTGATACTCGTGACCAAGGAAGCACACTGCCTTGGCGACATTCTAATGAAGAACTTCGATGGCAGCTTAGACGTTGAAATTGCGGCCGTTGTCGGTAACTACGACATTCTACAAAGCCTAACCGAGCGTTTTGACATCCCTTACCACCATGTTTCTCACGAAGGGCTAAACCGTGAAGAACATGAGAAAAAGATGCTAGAAGTGATTGACCAGTACGAGGCGGATTACCTTGTTTTGGCTAAGTACATGCGAGTGCTGACACCAGGTTTTGTTGAAAAATACCACCACAAGATCATCAATATCCACCACAGCTTCTTGCCAGCATTTATTGGCGCGAAGCCATACCAACAAGCGTATGAGCGCGGCGTGAAGATCATTGGCGCAACGGCACACTTTGTGACGAATGATTTGGATGAAGGTCCAATCATCAAGCAAGATGTTATCCCTGTGGATCACAACTTCAGCGCGAAAGACATGGCACAAGCCGGTCGTGACGTAGAGAAGAATGTATTAAGTAAGGCGTTAAACAAGGTGATCAATGATCATGTGTTTGTTTACGGCAACAAGACTGTAATTCTGTAAATCGGATATTCGATTTCCGGTAAGACTTCCAGTTAGAACCCAATAAAAAACGCGCAATAGGGAAAGCCCATCGCGCGTTTTTTGTATCTGATGATCAGACTCGCTTTGAGAGATTCCCGACTACGCTCCTTCGTCGCTATCGGGAATGACGAACTCGGTGATGAACCTTCGAGCTATAGGCTCTAACATACGCTCTCGAACGCTCTCGAACGCTCAGTCTGTCACTATCCAAAGATAGACTCTGGAAAATTTCATCGAACACCCCGTCATTCCGACGAGCCAAGGCGAGATCAGGAATCTCTTTCCTAGCAACTCTCTATTCAAATTAAGCCTGTTCTGATTCCACAATCTTCTTCAAAGAGTGTGGATGCAGCTTGATGCAAATCCCTTGATGTTTAAAAGCCACTGTTGGGTTATTCAAGCGTTCACCCTCGCCTTTCGGGCTAGAGAGTTTGATCTTAACGCCTTGCTCACCCAGCGTTTCAAAGTTAGCAGCGAACTGCGGGTAAGTTTCTTTAAGATCCGCTAGATACTCATCAGCTGTTTGGGCATGAGAAGGAATCACAAACTCTACATGTTCCCAATCTTGGCTTGGGTAAATCTTACCTTCTGCTGGATATGGCAGCTCCAAACATTCAATTTTCCAGCCAAGGCTTTGCAAGGGTTCATCGAAAGCCAACACCACAATTGGACGACCATTAATCATCGCCTCAGAAATCATAGAGCCGTACTCAGACCACGCTTGATGGGCAGATTTCGCTAGCTCAGTGTCATTGATTCGCAGCGCAATATGATCCGCTTGAGCAAAGCTTAAATCCAAACCTAATGTATTTCCTAGGCTCTCGATTTTTGCCATAAAAGTATCAAGGCGGGCGATCATTTGTTGTGGTTCTAGTTCAGCTTGCTTCAGGCTCATCATCATTGTCTGTGTTCTCCAAATAATGGCTGCATGTTATCAGTTTTGCCTTTTGCAACAAGCGTTGCTTTTACAAAAAACACTCAATAACTATGTTCTTTTCGCTCCTTAAACATGCAAACGCGTCTTGCTAAAAGTCGATTGTCAAAAACCACTCAGGAAATGTTAATTTTCTATCAATTCGACCTATAAGAAACCGCACAAAATTGGTATGATTACCGCCATTTCTGTGAACTTAAACAGAGTCTGCTGCTGATTTTGGCATTAAATCGTTAACTAGAAGCATAATTAACCAATTTAATGACCAAGAATTAACGGCCACTCTTATCATCCTTGAATTGAAGGAAACGCGTGTGAATATCCAAGCACTTATTAATGACAAAGTATCTCAGGCTCTAGAAGCCGCTGGCGCACCTGCAGGCTCTCCTGCTGCTGTTCGTCAATCTGCAAAACCACAGTTTGGTGACTACCAAGCAAACGGCGTTATGGGCGTTGCTAAACGACTAGGCACTAACCCACGAGAATTTGCTCAAAAAGTATTGGACGTTCTAAACCTAGACGGTATCGCTTCTAAAGTAGAAATCGCAGGCCCAGGTTTCCTAAACATCTTCCTAGATGAAGCTTTCCTAGCCAAACAAGCAGACGCAGCATTGGCTGACTCTCGCCTTGGTGTTGCCGTTGCTGAAACGCAAACTATTGTTGCGGATTACTCTGCGCCAAACGTTGCTAAAGAAATGCACGTTGGTCACCTACGTTCAACTATCATCGGTGATGCAGTAGTTCGTACTCTAGAATTTCTAGGCCACAACGTTATCCGTGCTAACCACATCGGTGACTGGGGTACTCAATTTGGTATGCTTATCGCAAACCTTGAGCGCGTTCAGGCTGAGTCTGGTGAAGTTTCAATGGAACTTGCTGACCTTGAAGGCTTCTACCGTGAATCTAAAAAGCTCTACGATGAAGACGAAGAGTTCGCAGTTAAAGCACGTGGCTACGTTGTTAAACTGCAAAGCGGCGACGAGTTCTGCGCAGAGATGTGGAAGAAGCTTGTTGACGTAACAATGATTCAAAACCAACGCAACTACGATCGTCTAAACGTGTCTCTAACACGTGATGACGTAATGGGCGAAAGCATGTACAACCACATGCTTCCAACTATTGTTGCTGACCTAAAAGAGCAAGGTCTTGCTAAAGAAGATGACGGCGCACAAGTTGTATTCCTAGACGAATACAAAAACAAAGATGGTGACCCAATGGGCGTTATCATCCAGAAACGCGACGGCGGCTTCCTTTACACAACAACCGACATTGCTTGTGCAAAATACCGTTTTGAAGAACTAGGCGCAGACCGCGTTCTTTACTTCATCGACTCACGTCAACACCAGCACCTAATGCAAGCTTGGACTATCGTTCGTAAAGCAGGTTACATCCCAGAATCTGTTTCTCTTGAGCACCACGCATTCGGCATGATGCTAGGTAAAGACGGTAAACCATTCAAGACTCGTGCAGGCGGTACTGTTCGTCTTGCTGATCTTCTTGATGAAGCCGAAGTTCGTGCAGCGCAGCTAATCGAATCTAAGAACCCAGAACTAGCAGAAGACGAGAAGAAAGCGATCGCGAACACTGTTGCTATGGCAGCGGTTAAGTACGCAGACCTTTCTAAGCACCGCACTACTGACTACGTGTTCGATTGGGACAACATGCTTGCATTCGAAGGCAACACAGCACCATACATGCAGTACGCATACACTCGTGTTGCTTCTGTATTTGCTAAAGCTGGCATTTCTATGGACTCTCTTGAAGGTGAAATCAAAATCACTGAAGAGAAAGAGAAAGCACTTATCGCGAAACTTCTACAGTTTGAAGAAGCAGTTCAGTCTGTTGCTCGTGAAGGTCAACCACACATCATGTGTAGCTACCTGTTCGAACTAGCTGGTCAATTCTCTAGCTTCTACGAAGCGTGCCCTATCCTAGTTGCTGAAGACGAAGCTGTTAAGCAGAGCCGTCTGAAGCTTGCTGCACTAACAGCGAAGACGATCAAGCAAGGTCTATCGCTTCTAGGTATCGACACTCTAGAGCGCATGTAAGCGATTCGAGATTCGAGATTCGAG
>NZ_JBFRKQ010000041.1:30024-65756 GCF_041469505.1 Vibrio sp. 10N.286.49.E11 | reverse complement strand
GATTCGAGATTCGAGATTCGAGAAAATTAGAAAGGTTGACGTGAAAGCGTCAACCTTTTTTTTGTCTGGAGGTTTGTTTACTCGATTATTTAAGCGATTAGCTAACCTACACAGCAAGAGATCTCCTATTACGCTCATTCGTCGCTCTAGGAGATGACGAGAATAGGTGTAGTGAATCCAAGACAACATCAATGATGCGCCATCAAACCACACCAAATCGTTATCCCTCTTCTCACCATCATTCCCTACAGTGAGGGACGAACGTGATAGGGAATCTGCTTATTGAGAACGTAAGCCCTAGCCACATTCAAACTCCGACCTTATACTCATGTAAAACAATTAATTGGAAAGATCATGAGCTTCGAACTTCACCCGCAACTTGCGAAAGACACCACACTTATCGGCGAATTTCCACTGAGCTTAGCCCTGCTACACAAAGATAACGCAGTGCCTTGGGTTATCTTGGTACCAAAACGTGCCAACCTAAAAGAGTTGCACCACTTACCAATGAAAGAGCAACAGCAGTTCCTACATGAATCTCAGGCGGTAAGCCAAGCATTAGAAGCAACGTTCCAACCAGACAAATTGAACCTTGGTGCGCTGGGTAATATGGTGCCACAACTGCACATCCACCATATTGCACGCTTCAAAGACGACATTGCTTGGCCCGGCCCAGTATGGGGTAATACAAAAGGCGAACAGCGCAGTGAAGAAGATCAAGCCGCTATCCTGACTCGTATCCAAAACGTTCTGTCACTGAGCTCTATCTTCAAGAAAGCATAATTCGAGTTCATCTCATTGAGCTTTAAAGTAAAACACTTCAGAAAAGACACATAACAAAAAGCCGCTCATCTTAGATAAGCGGCTTTGTCATTTTCTAATCTCGCCTTTTTCAACGAGAGTCTGAAGACCGAACTACATCATCACGTTAAGCGACAAACCATCTTGTTTGCTGATGGTGTAGCGAATACGCGTTGTATGACCATGCTTATTCGTATCGACCAAGCGAGAAACTTTCCCTTTCTTGACCCAAACACTCAGCATCGCATCGACGCCATCTTCACTCATGCCAAACTTTGCAGCGAGCTCTTTACGAGCCGCAACGCCGTGGCTATCAATGTATTGATGAAGTTCAGTTAAAATCATACGACTTGCACCTCTAGTGCTTTCTGCTTACTGCCCACTTTCTTGAAGACGCGATACGTCACCACAAAACCACCAGCAATCGCCACCATCCATACTGCACTTGTCACAGGATGCGCAGCAAAGTTTGCCGCTTGGTAGTAGAAAGTCGCACCAAAGTAACCAAGAGCCATCGTCCAAACCGCGATGAAGCGTGCAAACGTCTGACCAAATTCACGAACATAAGCACCCATCGCGGCCACACAAGGCGTGTAAAGCAGGATAAGAATCAAGTAAGCGAATGCCGCATGACCAGATACAAACTTGTCTTTCAAGTTACCAAAGATAGAGGTATCGACTTCTTGGTCAGCTGCTACAGAATTAGAGTCAGACAAGTCGCCAACTTCAATACCTAATGGATCTGAGTAGCTCAATCCGGCTAGGTTTTCAGGGATCGTCATTACCGCTTCTTGCAGGCTTGCTGCTAAGTCAAACTCAGCTGCTTCTTCATCAGAAGGCGTTGTATATAGGCTATTTAATGTACCAACAACGGCTTCTTTAGCGAAAATACCTGTGATGATACCAACCGTTGCAGGCCAGTTCTCTTCAGTAATACCAATTGGTTGGAATACAGGTGTTACAACTTGAGCTGCTCTAGACAGTACTGAGTTTTCGCTATCTTCGTTACCAAAGCTGCCGTCCATACCTAGAGAGTTTAGGAAACTAAGAATAGCCACAACCATCACGATTGTTTTACCTGCACCAAGTACGAAACGCTTCAGCTTCTGCCAAGTTTTCAACATTACGTTTTGCACTGTCGGCAATTCGTAATCTGGCATTTCCATCACTAAGCTATCACTGCTACCTGGGTAGATCGTGCTTTTCAGGAACAAACCCGTAAATACAGAAGCAACGATACCCATGATGTACAGAGCGAATACTACGTTTTGTCCTGCACCTGGGAAGAACGCCGCCGCAAACAGTGCGTATACCGGTAAACGAGCACCACATGACATAAACGGCGCCATTGATGCTGCTAGTTTACGTTCGCGCTCTTGGTCAAGAGTACGAGTTGCCATGATTGAAGGCACGTTACAACCAAAGCCCAGTACAAGTGGGACAAATGCTTTACCCGGTAAACCAATCTTCTGCATCACTTTATCAAGTACAAATGCAGCACGAGCCATGTAGCCTGAGCTTTCTAGTACCGCTAAGAATAGGTAAAGCGCTGCGATAACAGGAATAAAGGTCGCAACCGTTTGGATACCGCCGCCAATACCATCAGCAAGTACAGTGACTAACCAAACTGGTAAATGGCCATCTAATAAGTGGTGTCCACCATCAACTAATATTGCTCCAACACCAATATCGAAGAAGTCGATAAACGCACTACCGATATTGATAGAGAACATGAACATTAGGTACATGATAACGAAGAAGAAAGGAATACCGACCCATTTGTTCAAAATGAATTGGTCTGCTTTCTCTGTAAAGTTACGGCTTAGTTTGCCTTCGCTGCGACGAACACGTTTACAAAGGTCATGTAAGAAAGTGTATTTAGCGTCAGCAACAGCAAGGTCAATATCGAAATCGGCACCAAGACGCACGCTATCAATTTGAGTGCGAGTTTGTGGGGCTAAACCATTCAATACCAAGTAATCATTTTCTAAAGCACGAATCGCTAGCGCTCGGTGAGATACGTCAGCATCATCAAATTGTGACTCAACAGAAGGGATAAGAGCTTCTAACGCGGCATCGTAATCAATAGAGATAGGGTCAAGGCTCACACCTTGAACAAGCAGTTTATGCAGACGCTCTTTAAAGCGAACCACTTGACCTTTATCGTTTGCAGACAAGCTTAGAACTGGGCAACCTAGCTCTTTCTCTAGTGCTTTAAGGTTAATCACCTGACGTTCGCGCTTTAATACATCCATTTTGTTCAACACAACGATCATTGGGCGACCCAACTCACGCAGCTGTAATGTCATATATAAGCTTCGTTCTAGACAGCTAGCGTCGACAACATTGATGATCACATCTGCTGGGTGAGTTAAAACAGCGCGAGACGCGATAGACTCATCGATGCTGTTCGCATCATTACCACTGTCTAGTGCGTAGATACCCGGTAAATCCGTTAGTTGAAACTGATCACCAGCGTGCGAGTATAAACCCGTCTTCTTTTCAACAGTGACACCAACCCAGTTACCAACGTGCTGCTTAGCACCAGTCAGTGCGTTGAACAGTGTTGTTTTACCACTATTCGGGTTACCAACGGTAAGAACTTGATAATCCATTTAGATAACCTCGATTTGTTCTGCAATGCTTTCACGAATGGCGATAGAAACACCTCTCACTTCAACTTGAAGCGGATCACCCATAGGTGCACGGCGGATAAGCGTCACCTCGGTTTTTGGCAACATACCCATGACCATAAGTTTCTTCCTTACGTCTGGTGTTAAACCTGTTAGTGCAACAATAGAAGCCGCCTTTCCTTGCTCTAATTGTGAGAGTTTCATAAGTACCCAATTCGTGACTGATAATGAGAAAGATTGTTATTAACGCCATGATACACATACATGCCCACAATTCTATTGTGTGAAATCAATGTTTTCGAAAATACATACTCGTAAGTTTCGTTAAAAACGTTTACGTCAAAAACGTTACTTTCAACAACTAGCGAGAACTACCTCACTAGTACAAACCCTCCCAAACAAAAACAAATCATTAATTATCAATCACTTGAGACAATGTCGGTTTTCTCATAGGTATCTGTCGTTAATTTTATAAGTAAAATAAGTAGCTGGACGTATAGTTACTCCATCGAAGAGAAACTACTTCTCTTTAATTTTATTCCAGAGGTGATATGGCTTTGCTATATCACTCCGGCAGCAAGCGAAGGTGTCGTTGGCACCCGTGGTATAGTCCCCCCGGCTATGCCACGATATTTTTTTTCTTCCCTTTGTTTTATCCCAACAACCTTTTTAAACTCCCCATTTATCTCATATCTCGTATCTCGTATCTCGTATCTCGTATCTCGTATCTCGTATCTCGTATCTCGTATCTCGTATCTCGTATCTCGTAGAAGCATAAAAAAGCCCCAACACGAATGTCGAGGCTAAAGTATCTTTATTTATGTTCTAGCTGAGTATCCGCTGCGTGCTACTCTTCGTTGTTTTCAGCAAACTTAGATGGTGACATGCCAAAGTGGTGCTTAAACCTTTGACTGAAATAGGAAGGGTCATTGAACCCCGAATCAAACGCCACATCAGAGATCTTCTCTCCAGCGAGTAAGCGCTCACACGCATGCTCTAGACGTACTTCATTCAAGTGCTCTTTGAAGGTCTTGTTGTAAGCCGATTTAAAGCGTCTCTGTAAGCTTCTCTCAGACATAAACAAATACTTAGCGGCAGTTGCAGTACTGAACTCGGCATCAGCGTAGTTTTCACTCACAAGCTGCGACACTCTGTTCTTCCACTCTTGTTCCGCTGTCAGTTTTTGTTGCTCTGGTGTTGAGGCGGCAAGCTTAATGGTTTCAATCTGTTCAATTGTGCTGGCTTCAAGATTGTCGAGTACTTGATACTCAATTGGCCACGAAAGCTGAACCTTATTTTGAGACTCCGAAACAAAGGCATTAAGCTCACCACCGCTCTGATTCATCAATAGCGGCAGCTTTTCGATGTTAAAGTCGGTCGACTTTCCGGTATTGTCACCCATGCTTGATGCCAGTTTAGGGAAAGGCATCCCATGATCTCGAATGGTCACAACAAGATGCTCCTTAACCTCTTCAACCAGAACCACCATACTCTGCGACTTAAAGTTTCTCTTGATGATGCTCGCAACCAAGCTATTGAAGATAATATCGAGATTAAAATACAGCAACGAGACATATCGTTGTTTTGTTTCGACTTTAATATCCAGTTCAATACCGGCTTTGGTTAAGTCATCCTGCCAAGCTTTGAGTACCACCTCTAAGATTAAAATTATATCGTAACAAACTTGCCCTTCTCCTTGAGGCGTATTACTCAATTGAGCTAAGCCATTTTTCAAGGTTAGAATCGGCGACTTCCCGAGCTCGTCATTCCAATTCGGGAGCATCGCAGCAATATGATTCACTTCAGAAGAGAGTTCATTGGCAGTGTGAGACACAAGCGCATTCTTCACGGATAGCTGCTTTTTAAGCTGTTGATTAGTGGCGAGTAATATCCGGCTTTGGTGCCTCAATTGGTCTGTCTTCAGTGCAACTTGCGCTTTTAAGTGCCGGTTGGCAAAAGTGACATAACGCGAACGCCAAAAGACTAAGATAGTCACAACGCCAATCAGTAATATCAGAGAGCTTGCTGCAGCCCAATTGGTCAGATACCAAGGCTCCGCAATCGAGAAGCTTTGATTGGTTGACACAAAGCGATAATGGGAGTCTTTAACCGGCTTCACTTCAAGTGTGTAATCCCCTGGAAGAAGATGATCGAGCGTTAACAAGCCCCCTTCAAACTCACTCCAAGGTTCATCGTCGCTCAGTCGGTATTCCATCGCAGGTGCGAACGTTGCTGGTAAGATACCTAGCTTAAACCCCATCGATGAACCATAAGGAATCTCATCCAGCTCTGCCGTTTTCCCGCCAAGTGATACCGTTTGTTGGTCGACACTTATCTTACTCAACAAGGCACGGCTATGAGGTGTAGTTGATACCAGTAACTCGTTAGATAACGCGCTGACTACACCATACTTTGAGCCGAAAACAAGCCTCGAAGGTTGGCTATCTTGACTGTAAAAAAGAGCACACGCTCCTGCCGCCAGTTCATTGGTGATCAAACCAAATGGCGAACCTATGTGTTTATGCAGTTGCCCATCCAATCCGTAATAACTGATGCCTTTCGAAGAGCCTAACCAAACACCATTGTCATCGCTTATCAGGCAGTTGGGGCTAATATTGTCTTCAACAAGAGTGATTTCTTGAATAATAGAGCTGTCATCCGGGATTCGATACACGCCATAACTGCTCGCAAACCACTGCGCTCCATCCTTCGCTTTTTCAATATCGACGACTTTGCCAAACCGTTCGCTGGAACGACTAAAGCTAATTCGTTTATCAATGAACGAGTAGAAGCCATGATCCGTTCCTATATAGATGCGACCTAGCAAGCCTACATTGAGAGCGGTGATCTTCGCAGGCAAGAACTTGTCGACTAACCAGTCAGTGCCATAACTCGTCAGTTTCATGGTTTCGATAGATAACGAATAGAGGTTTTGCCCAGAGGTCATCCAAAGAACGTTATCGGCTTGAAGCGCAAGGTTTTCAACACGCACTCCCTCAATTGGCCTTGGTAAATCAAGGGCTTCGGGTTGTAGTGTTTCCGTATTTAGACTGATGATACCTTGTTCGGTCGCCAACCAAATGGAAGAGCCAAAGATCTCAAAATCATTAACAGGGTTAGAGTAAACACGAATTGGGTTCTCTTCACTTTCAGAATCAACCAAGTAGAGCCCCATTGAAGACGCGACCCAAGATAACTGGTCACTGACAGGCAGTACTTTATTGATCACCACACTACTCGAATGCATGCCCATTCCAGTTAGGGGTGTTCTCGAGAAGGTTTTGCTGAACAGTGAGAAGTATCGGATACCGTTGTTTGTCGCAACCCACATACCACCAGCATGATCGTTTATCAACGAATATATTTTCTCACCCGGTAACGAGAAGTCTTGACTAGCGGCTTGTTCGAATCGAGTAATTTGTCCCGTAATAAAGTTGTAGCTAATAAGGCCGTGCTCTGTACCAATCCAATACTGGTCCGAAGTTTCGGCCAACGAGAGAACATGCGACCCTTTAACGATGGTCTCTTTGTCTGGGTTCGCGAGATCAACAATCACAGCACCATTTAAAGTACCGATCACTAACTCACGTCGAGCATTCGAAAAATAAACCGTCTCAATATGGTTTTTGTCTGATGCGGTGACATGGGTAAACTCTTGATTCTCTGAAAGGTAAACGCCAGAACTGGTCGCTAGCACCCACTTTGATAGTACCCACTCAGCGTCGTTAATCGCAATGTCACTGCTGTTATTGTATCGGTACAGTTTAAGTAGAGAGTAGGTGTTGAATTCTAAAGATTGAGTGTTGTAGGTATAGAAATTACTGCCGTCAGTAACCCAAATATAATCGCCTGATGCACCGATATTCGCTATTTCAGCGCCGGGACTTAGGCTAAACGCCAATTCGTTGCCAATTCCAGGGTTATGTCGATAGACCTCATTGTCGAAAAATGTCCAAAACTCATCGTTCAGAAAGGCGACTCTTTCCGAAGAAAATTGCAGTAAGCTTCCCTTGCGAGGGAATAGAGTTCGACCATCGTAAAAGAGTACTTTTCCATGCACATCATGAACCCAGAGCCCACCTCCGGCACCTAAATACAAGTTTTTAGCCGCAAGGAAATTCCCTTGCGCTTGAACGGGCAAAGGATAGAAAACGGAGGGCGAGGTATTTACCGCTAGAACGCTAAATGAAATGCTCATTAACATGAACATTTTGAAGATAATTCGATACAACTCTTAATCCTGAACAGCAACAACACATGAAATTTTGGGTACCACAACGTCTTATCGTTGCTAAACCAAAAACTGAGTTTTTTTGTGCTTATTATTATCTTTCCATTTTAGCGGAAATTAGAAAAGGAGAAAGGAGGTTTGTTATTTGTTAGGAGGTTTTATCTTAGCGGTCACGAAAATGCCGCAAAAAGCGGCATGATTCATAAATTAACGAGAGCAAAGTAGAGTAAAGAATACTCGTTTATGACTTACTTCTCGTCTAAGCAACTTGTATAGCTATCTGTAAGTTGCTGAAGAAAATCGAAATAGCTTCCACTCTTCACTTCAACTGTTGAACCGATAGGGTCAAGCTGACCTTGTTTTGCGTTACTTCCGCGCGTCACTGATTCAATCACAGCAGGAGTGAATTGAGGCTCAGAAAACACACATTGAACGTTTTCACGTACTATCGTTTTCTTAATAGCGATCAGGCTTTTTGCACCCGGCTTACGCTCTGGGCTCACCGTAAAGTGACCTAAGTTATTTAGCTCAAACTCTTGCTCAAAGTAACCATACGCGTCATGAAAAACGTAGTAACCTTTGTCTTTCACGGGTGCAAGTTGCTCTCGAATAGACTGTTGCTTCTCTTTCAATGCAATCAGGAATGAATCGAGATTCTCTTGGTACGCCATTGCGTTGTCTGGATCAGATTCAATCAACTTAGCTGAGATGTATTTTGCAGCTACTTCAACTTGCTCGATACCTAACCAAAAATGCGGGTCATGGCTACCGTGGTGGTGCCCTTCATGTGCATCGTGGTCATGCTCTTCGTGTCCGAACTCTCGCAAGTTGATTCCGGGAATATCACTGATCTTGATAACATTTTCTTTTGAACCAATCACCTTAGTCAGAAAGGCTTCTAGGTCAGGGCCGAACCAGATGACCATATCGGCACTATGAACTTTTTTGACATCCGATGGCTTAAGCGCATAATCATGCGGCGAAGCATTGCTGTTCATCAACACATCCGGCTCACTAACGCCTTGCGTTAATTCTGTCACAATCATTTGAATTGGTTTAAAGCTTGTTAGAATAGTATTGGCACTTGCGACACTTGGCGCTAAAAGCAAAGTAGCAAGTATAAAAGATGAACGTGACATAATCCCTCGATAATAGAAAAGTAGCTTAGGCTTGAGGTAAATGTTACATTATAACATTAGCGAATTGCAAATGAGTTCTATTCATGGATAACTTAATCCAACTAGATTCTGTGAGCGTCGAATTTGACGGTCGAAAAGTTCTAGACAACATCTCTCTAAATTTAGAGCGCGGCAGAATCACCACCCTGATTGGGCCAAACGGTGCAGGAAAGTCGACATTAGTAAAAGTGGTACTGGGTTTACAGACCAAATTTTCAGGCACAATAACAAAAGCTAAAAAACTGAAAATTGGCTATGTACCACAAAAATTAAAGCTCAATGATTCCCTACCGCTCAACGTAGAGCGTTTTCTAAAACTCACTGGCAATTTCAGTCAGCAAGAGCTCCTTGAAGCATTGAAGCTTGTTGGTGCTGAACATCTGCAGAAGAGTAACATGCACCAACTATCTGGCGGAGAAAACCAACGTGTGCTCATTGCTCGTTCATTGCTAAGAAGACCAGATCTACTGGTTCTCGATGAACCGGCTCAAGGCGTCGACGTTCAAGGGCAAATAGACCTGTATGACTTGATTGACACCATTCGCCACCGCTTTGGTTGTGCCGTATTTATGGTTTCACACGATCTGCATTTAGTGATGGCAAAAACAGACGATGTTATCTGTTTACACCACCACATCTGTTGCTCAGGCGCACCTGCAGACATCAAACACCATCCTTCGTATATTGCGCTCTTTGGCACCGCGACCCAAGAGACGCTAGCGTTTTATCATCACCAACACGAACATCACCATCATGATCTCGCAGGCCAGCCTGTCGAAGGCGACGTGCATGAATGTTCAAACCATAAACACGGACACCACTAATGCTTGAGTTTCTTCTTCCCTCTATTTTGGCGGGTTTGGGTATTGCACTAATTGCAGGCCCACTAGGTTCATTCGTGGTGTGGCGTAAGATGGCTTACTTTGGTGACACGCTTGCTCACGCTTCTTTGATGGGCTTAGCACTTGGCTTTCTGTTCAACATTAACTTGTATTTCGCGCTGCTGATTTGTTGTTTGATGCTGGCCGTGTTGCTAGTGACTTTACAAAAACAAAAGCTGGTCGCGACCGATACCCTACTCGGTATTTTGGCGCACAGTGCGCTATCACTTGGTTTGGTTGCTGTCAGTTTCTTAGATAACGTTCGTGTTGACCTAATGAGCTACCTATTTGGTGACTTGCTGGCAGTATCTCCAACGGATTTAGTGTTCATCTATGCGGGTGCTGCTGTGATTGGATTAGTACTTGCTATCTTTTGGCGACCACTACTATCAACGACGGTTAACGAAGATCTCGCGGCGGTTGATGGCATCAACATTGATTTAATGCGTCTGATTCTGATGCTATTGGTCGGTATCGTGATTGCTGTCGGTATGAAGTTTGTTGGTGCGTTAATCATGACATCGCTACTGATTATTCCTGCAGCAACGGCAAGGAAGTTCTCGAGCACACCTGAGCAGATGGCCTTCCTTGCATCAATTATTGGCTCTATCGCTGTATTCGGTGGATTAAGCTTGTCTTGGTTCTATGATACGCCTGCTGGCCCGTCTGTGGTTATCAGTGCGGCAGCAATGTTTATGCTATCTCAAATGGTTAGAAGTCGAGCTTAGCACTTAGCAGTACGATCTCGTATCTCGAAAACATAAAAAAAGGCTTGGTCAGTGACCAAGCCTTTTTAATATCGTTTCAATTAACTTCTATCTCAATCGATAAAAGCCAGCTGATTACCAACCCGTGATTTCACGTAGGCCTTTACCGATGTCAGCAAGAGACTTAACAGTCTTAACGCCTGCTGCTTCTAGTGCTGCGAATTTATCTTCAGCAGTACCTTTACCGCCAGAGATGATTGCGCCTGCGTGGCCCATACGTTTGCCCGGAGGAGCAGTAACACCAGCGATGTAAGATACAACTGGCTTAGTTACGTTTGCTTTGATGAAATCAGCCGCTTCTTCTTCCGCAGTACCACCGATTTCACCAATCATTACGATTGCTTCAGTTTCTGGGTCTTCTTGGAAAAGTTTCAAGATATCAATGAAGTTTGAACCTGGGATAGGGTCACCACCGATACCAACACATGTAGACTGACCAAAGCCTTCATCTGTTGTTTGCTTAACTGCTTCGTATGTCAGAGTACCGCTGCGAGATACGATGCCTACTTTACCCTTCTTGTGGATGTGACCAGGCATGATACCAATCTTACACTCGTCTGGAGTGATAAGACCTGGACAGTTAGGACCGATCATGCGAACGCCAGTTTCTTCTAGCTTCACTTTAACGTCGATCATATCTGTTGTAGGGATACCTTCAGTGATCGTTACGATCAGTTCGATACCTGCATCAATCGCTTCTAGGATTGCATCTTTACAGAAAGGAGCTGGTACGTAGATAACTGTTGCTGTTGCGCCAGTTACTTCTACCGCTTCACGTACTGTGTTGAATACTGGAAGGCCTAGGTGAGTTTGACCACCTTTACCAGGTGAAACACCACCAACCATTTGCGTACCGTATGCGATAGCTTGGTCTGAGTGGAATGTACCTTGACCGCCAGTGAAACCCTGACAGATTACTTTAGTGTCTTTGTTAATTAATACAGACATTACTTAGCCTCCGCAGCAGCAACAACTTTCTGAGCAGCATCTGTTAGAGATTCAGCTGCAATGATATCAACATCAGAATTAGCAAGTACTTCGCGACCTAGGTCTGCGTTTGTACCTTCTAGACGAACAACTACAGGAACTGTTACGCCGACTTCTTTAACTGCACCGATAATACCTTCAGCGATCATGTCACAACGAACGATGCCACCGAAAATGTTTACGAGTACTGCTTTAACATTGTCATCAGAAAGGATGATCTTGAATGCTTCAGCTACACGTTCTTTTGTCGCGCCGCCGCCTACATCAAGGAAGTTTGCTGGCTTGCCGCCGTGTAGGTTTACGATATCCATCGTACCCATCGCAAGGCCTGCACCGTTAACCATGCAGCCAACGTTACCATCTAGTGCTACGTAGTTCAGTTCCCACTGTGCTGCGTGTGCTTCGCGCTCATCTTCTTGAGATGGATCGTGCATTTCACGTAGTTTAGGCTGACGGTACATCGCGTTTGAGTCGATGTTGATCTTGCCGTCTAGGCAAAGCAGGTTGCCTTCACCAGTAATTACAAGCGGGTTGATTTCTAGTAGAGCTAGGTCGTACTGAGAGAACATTTTGCCAAGACCCATGAAGATCTTAACGAACTGTTTGATTTGATCGCCAACTAGACCAAGTTTGAACGCCAGTTCACGGCCTTGGTAAGCTTGAGGGCCTACTAGAGGATCGATCGCTGATTGGTGAATCAACTCTGGAGTTTCTTCAGCGATTTTCTCAATGTCCACACCGCCTTCAGTTGACGCCATGAATACAATTTTACGCGTTGCGCGGTCAACAACAGCACCTAGGTAAAGTTCGTTAGCAATGTTTGATGCTTCTTCAACTAGGATCTTAGTTACAGGCTGACCATTAGCGTCTGTTTGGTAAGTCACTAGGTTTTTACCTAGCCACTTTTGTGCAAACTCTTTAACGCCTTCTTTGGTGTCATGCAGCTCTACGCCGCCCGCTTTACCGCGGCCACCAGCGTGTACTTGACACTTAACGACTTTCTTGGCTGTACTGATACGACCTGCAGCTTCGAAAGCTTCTTGTGCAGTATCACATGCGAAACCTTCTGGTACAGGCAAACCGAATTCTGCAAACAGCTGTTTGGCTTGGTATTCATGCAAATTCATTTTGATATTCCGTTTATTTTCCCTTAAGGGATTATTATTTCCATAACGACACAGTTTCCTGTGTTACGTCTGTAGGGTCTTCTCAAAACAACTGCTGTCCATTTTCTAATGGCTTTACAGTTCAATTGAAGGCCAGACGTTGAGCAGCCTAGCCTTTGAAACTTTTTACGTCTAGCTAACGGGGTTAACTAGACGTTTTAGCGATACTAAACGTCTAATAGCAGACGTGCAGGATCTTCTAGAAGCTCTTTGATGGTCACTAGGAAGCCAACTGATTCACGGCCATCGATTAGACGGTGGTCGTAAGAAAGCGCTAGGTACATCATTGGTAGAATCTCTACCTTGCCATCAACAGCCATTGGACGGTCTTGGATTTTGTGCATACCCAAAATTGCCGCTTGAGGCGGGTTGATGATTGGCGTAGACATTAGAGAACCAAATACACCACCGTTTGTGATAGTGAAGTTGCCGCCCATCAGTTCATCAACCGTTAGCTTGCCGTCACGACCTTTGATTGCTAGCTCTTTGATGCCTTTTTCGATATCAGCGAAACCTAGTGTGTCACAGTCTTTGAGTACTGGAGTCACTAGACCACGTGGCGTAGATACCGCCATGCTGATGTCGAAGTAGTTGTGGTAAACGATATCTGTACCATCAATAGAAGCGTTCACTTCTGGGAAACGCTTCAGTGCTTCTGTTACTGCTTTCACGTAGAAAGACATGAAGCCAAGACGCGTGTCGTGACGTTTCTCGAATTGGTCTTTGTACTGCTTACGAAGGTCCATGATTGGCTTCATGTTCACTTCGTTGAAAGTAGTCAGCATTGCTGTGCTGTTTTTCGCTTCTAGAAGACGGTTTGCAACTGTCTTACGCAGGCGAGTCATAGGCACGCGTTTTTGGCTGCGAGCCGATGCTGGCGCTTCAACTGCTGGTGCAGATGCTGCTGCCGGAGCCGCTTTCGCTGCTGCTAGGTGTGCGTCGATGTCTTCACGAGTAATACGACCACCAACACCAGTGCCTTTAACGTCAGCTGGTTGTAGGTTGTGCTCAGCAAGCAGGCGACGAACAGCTGGGCTTAGCGCGTCGTTGTTCTCTTCTGTTAGCGCAGCTTTATGGCGCTTATCAGGAGATGCTTCTGTATCTTCAGTGGTGTCTTTCGTTGGTTCACCAGCGACAGCACCCGGCTTGATTTTAGCCAGAAGCTGCTTAGAAAGTACCGTAGCACCCTCTTCTTCGATGATAGCTTCCAGAACACCCGCTTCAGGAGCCGGTACTTCTAGAACTACTTTATCTGTTTCGATATCTACAATGACTTCATCACGTGCAACCGCTTCGCCCGGTTTTTTGTGCCAAGTAGCAACTGTTGCATCAGCCACAGATTCAGGTAAATCTGGAACCAGAATTTCAATTGTCATGTGCGTATTTTCCTTTTACTTCTAGTTCTTAAGTAGGGTCAAAGCGTCGTCAACTAACGCTTTTTGTTGTTTCAAGTGTACTGACATATAGCCAACAGCTGGTGATGCTGATGCAGGACGACCTGCGTATTGAATATCAGCACCTACTGGGATAGCAGCTCGGAAATTATGTTGGCTACTGTACCAAGCACCTTGGTTTTGTGGCTCTTCTTGACACCAAACGTAATCGACTACATTTGTGTATTGTGCGATGGCAGCTCTCACATCCTCATAAGGGAACGGGTAAAGTTGCTCAATACGTACAATAGCGACATCGTCTTGCTCGTTCTTACGTCTTTGGTCAAGCAGGTCAAAGTAAACCTTACCTGAACAGAACACGACGCGTTTTACGTTCTCAGGCGCCAGGTCATCAATTTCTGCGATAGCTGGTTGGAACGTGCCTTCTGCCAAATCTTCAAGAGAAGAAGTACACAGAGGGTGACGAAGCAATGACTTAGGTGACATTACAATCAGTGGACGACGCATTGGTCGAACAACCTGACGGCGAATCATGTGGTAAACCTGAGCTGGTGTTGAAGGAACAACAACCTGCATGTTTTGTTCAGCACATAACTGAAGGTAACGCTCAAGACGTGCAGAAGAGTGCTCCGGGCCTTGGCCTTCATAACCGTGAGGAAGCAGCATAGTTAGACCACATAGACGTGCCCACTTTTGCTCACCTGATGAAATGAATTGGTCGATAACAACTTGTGCACCGTTTGCGAAGTCACCAAATTGAGCTTCCCAAAGGGTTAGACCGCTTGGCTCTGCTGTCGCGTAACCATACTCAAATGCGAGTACCGCTTCTTCAGATAACACAGAGTCAAACACTTGGAATGGCCCTTGTTTATCATGAATGTTCGCAAGAGGAACATACGTGCTTGCATCTGATTGATTGTGCAGTACTGAGTGACGGTGGAAGAACGTACCACGACCTGAATCTTGGCCTGAGATACGAATACGCTTACCGTCGTCAACAAGTGTTGCGTATGCCAGAGTTTCAGCCATACCCCAATCGACTTGTTTCTCACCATTCACCATGGCAGTACGATCGTTGTACAGTTTATTTACTCGGCTTTGCAGCTTGTGGCTGTCCGGGTATTGACAAAGTTTGGTACCAAGCTCTTTCAGGCGCTCGATATCAATCTTGTTATCCCACTCGATGTTCCAGTCGTGACCTAGGTAAGGAGACCAGTCTACTGAGTGAAGTGCCATTGGACGCCACTCTTTAACCACAACTTCACCGTGATCAAGTGCATCACGATATTCGTTAACTAGCTGAGTTGCTGTATCAATACCAAACTCACCGCGCTCCATTAGCACGTCAGCGTAAAGCTTACGTGGTGTTGGGTGCTTCTTGATTTTTTGGTACATCAAAGGCTGTGTTGCATTCGGCTCATCGGCTTCATTGTGACCGTGGCGACGGTAACAAACCAAATCAATAACAACATCACGCTTAAACGTATTACGGTAATCCAATGCAAGACGCGCAACAAACGCAACCGCTTCTGGATCATCAGAGTTAACGTGGAAAATCGGAGCCTGAACCATCTTCGCGATATCGGTACAGTACATCGTAGAGCGTGTATCGCGAGGGTTAGACGTTGTAAAACCAACTTGGTTGTTTACAACGATACGAACCGTACCACCTACACAGAAACCACGAGCTTGAGACATGTTAAACGTCTCTTGTACTACACCCTGACCAGCGATAGCTGAGTCACCGTGGATAGTAATTGGAAGTACACGGCTACCATCATTATCACCAAGGCGATCTTGACGTGCACGTACTGAACCGATAACTACCGGGTTTACGATTTCTAAGTGAGATGGGTTAAATGCTAGTGCTAAGTGAACGTTGCCGCCTGGCGTTGCGAAGTCCGCAGAGAAGCCTTGGTGGTATTTCACATCACCAGTACCCCACGTGTCATCGTGCTTGCCCGCAAACTCGTCAAACAGGTCTTGTGGCTTTTTACCAAGCACGTTGACCAACATGTTTAGACGACCACGGTGAGCCATACCAACAACAACTTCACGCATGCCTTGTCCGCCAGCATGACGAATAATTTCTTTCGTCATTGGGATAAGAGCATCACCACCTTCCAACGAGAAGCGTTTTGCGCCTGGGAATTTCGCACCAAGATAGCGCTCAAGACCTTCAGCAGCAGTTAGCTCTTCTAGGAAAGCTTGCTTTTCCTCTTTGTTGAAAGAGGGTTGACCAGATACAGACTCTAAACGTTGTTGGATCCAACGCTTTTGCTCTGTATTTGTCATGTGCATGTATTCAGCACCAATAGAGCCACAATACGTTTGCTTTAGAGATTTGTAGAGATCTTTAAGCACCATCGTCTCTTGGCCAATGGCGTAAGAGCCGACGTTGAACGTCTCATTGAGGTCATCTTCGGTAAGAGTGTGGAAAGAAGGGTCCAGTTCATCAACTGTCGCTCTTTTCCATAAACCTAGGGGGTCTAGATTTGCTGCTTGATGCCCTCGGAATCGATAGGCATTAATAAGTTGCAGAACCTTTACTTGTTTCGCATCGACATCTGGATCACTAACTTGGACACTGTAATGCTTTGTTTCTTGAGCGAGTCGACGGAAGTATTCACGAACACGAGAGTGTGGTTGTTCCACTGTCTCTGAAGCTTGCACAGGCAGTTCTTCAAAAACACTTCTCCATTCGTCACTTACCGAATCTGGGTCACTTAGATACAGTTCATAGAGTTCTTCTACGTACGTTGCATTGGCGCCAGCCAAGTGTGAAGACTCGAGCCATGCCTTCATCACGCCGTTGTGCATATTTTCCCTTAACCAGTAGTTTTCACGTTTGCTGCGGTCTATGCCGAGCTATTAAAAGGCCGCCCCAAAACTTCTAGGGCGGCAATTTTTATATAACTTAAACCGAACGATTCACTAGCATGGTCTTGATGTGACCAATAGCTTTCGTCGGATTTAATCCCTTAGGACAAACACTTACACAATTCATGATGCCATGGCAACGAAAAACGCTAAATGCATCATCAAGATCGGACAAACGTTCGTCTGTCGCTGTATCTCGGCTATCAATTAGCCAACGGTACGCTGCAAGCAGGCCTGCTGGTCCGATGAATTTGTCAGGGTTCCACCAGAATGATGGGCATGACGTTGTACAACATGCACACATGATACATTCGTACAATCCATCTAAATGAGCACGCTCATCAGGGCTTTGTAAGTTTTCACGAGCCGGTGGCACATTGCCATCAGACACTAAGAATGGCTTCACTTTTTCGTAGTTATCGTAGAACTGAGTCATGTCTACAATCAGGTCACGAACAACGGGTAAGCCAGGCAGTGGGCGAATCACAATCTTGTCTTGGCCCGAAAGCGCAGACAATGGCGTGATACACGCTAGGCCATTTTTACCGTTCATGTTCAAACCATCCGAGCCACATACACCTTCACGGCATGAGCGACGGAATGAGATTGTTGGATCTTGCTCTTTCAACAGAATAAGCGCATCCAAAAGCATCATGTCTGAACCTTCATCCACTTCTAGAGTGTATTCCTTCATATAAGGTTTCTGGTCGACATCTGGATTGTAACGATATAAAGAGAAATTCAGTTTCATGGTCATATCTCCTTAGTACGTACGTGCTTTTGGTGGGAACGCTTCACGATGGATAGGTTCCATGTTTACACCACGCTTAGTCATGCTCTCTGACTCTGGGTTGTAAAGTGAGTGGCATAGCCATTGCTCATCATCACGGTCAGGGAAATCGAATCGAGCGTGTGCGCCACGGCTCTCTGTACGGAAATTTGCAGCAACAGCCGTTGCGAATGCCGTTTCCATCAAGTTTTCAAGCTCTAGACACTCGATACGTTGAGTGTTGAACTCTGTAGACTTATCAGATAGGTGTGCATTTTTCAGACGCTCGCGAATCGCTTTTAGCTCTTCTAGGCCTTCAGCCATTGCTTTGCCTTCACGGAATACTGAGAAGTTGTTCTGCATACATTTCTGAAGATCTTTACGGATTTGCGCTGGATCTTCGCCGTCTGTGCTGTTTTCCCAACGGTTGTAACGCTCTAGTGAACGCTCAATGTCAGCTTCAGTTGCAGGTTTCGCTTCGTCTTGCTTCTTCAGTGTCTCACCTAGGTGTAGACCTGTCGCACGACCAAATACCACTAAATCAAGCAGTGAGTTACCACCTAGACGGTTGGCACCATGTACTGATACTGATGCGATTTCACCACAAGCAAAGAGACCTTGGATTTCAACATCGTTGCCGTCTTCGGTTTGCTTAATAGCTTGACCAGAAACTTGTGTTGGAACACCACCCATCATGTAGTGACATGTCGGGATTACTGGGATTGGCTCTTTCACTGGATCAACGTGAGCAAAGGTACGAGAAAGTTCACATACACCAGGAAGACGAGATTCAAGTGTCTCTTTACCTAGATGATCAAGCTTAAGCTTGATGTGTGGACCCCAAGGGCCATCGCAACCGCGACCTTCACGAATTTCAACCATCATTGAACGAGCAACAACATCACGACCCGCTAAGTCTTTAGCGTTTGGTGCGTAACGTTCCATGAAGCGTTCGCCGTCTTTATTGAGAAGGTAACCACCTTCACCACGACAACCTTCCGTTACCAATACACCTGCACCAGCGATACCCGTCGGGTGGAACTGCCACATTTCGATGTCTTGCATAGGAACGCCAGCACGAATCGCCATACCAACACCGTCACCAGTGTTAATGTGTGCATTGGTTGTTGATGCGTAGATACGACCAGCACCACCAGTCGCAAGGATTGTTGCCTTCGCTTTGAAGTAGCAAACCTCGCCCGTTTCCATACAAAGCGCGGTAGTACCTAAAATTGCACCATCTTCGTTTTTAACAAGATCCAGTGCATACCACTCAGAGAAAACCGTCGTTTTGTGTTTAATGTTTTGTTGGTAAAGAGTATGAAGCAGTGCGTGACCAGTACGGTCGGCTGCAGCTGCGGTACGAGCCGCTTGCTCACCACCAAAGTTTTTAGATTGACCACCGAAAGGACGCTGGTAAATAGTACCGTTCTCAAAACGAGAGAAAGGCAGGCCCATTTTTTCGAGTTCGATTACCGACTCAGGACCGTTTTTACACATGTATTCGATAGCGTCTTGGTCACCGATGTAATCAGAACCTTTTACTGTGTCATACATATGTTGTTCCCAATGGTCTTCATGCGCGTTACCAAGAGCAACAGTGATGCCGCCTTGCGCTGAAACCGTATGAGAACGAGTAGGGAAAACTTTAGAAAGCAATGCACAAGAAAGGCCTTGCTCAGAAATTTGCAGTGCGGCACGCATACCTGCACCACCAGCGCCGATCACTACGGCATCAAACTCACGAACAGGAATAGTCACTTACGCACCCCACAAAATAAACAGACCAGAGAAGAAATATCCAAGAAGAACTGCAACAACACCGACTTGAAGACCAACACGCAGTTTTGCGCATTTGATGTAGTCAGTTAGTACTTGCCATAGGCCGATCCACGCGTGAACCAAAACAGAAGTAAGCGCTAACATGGTGAAGACTTTAGTGAAGGTTCCACCAAAGAATTGCGTCCAAGATGCGTAAGAGATATCACCAGAGAAAGCACAAAAGCTAACTAGGTAGATAGTGTAAAGCGTCATAATGATGGCAGTAGCACGAATCAATAGATAATCGTGGACACCATTACGACCAAAAGTAGAAACGTTGTTTACCATACTAAGATCCCCGCTAGTAGAGACAATACCGCTGTTGCTGCGAATGCAACCTTAGCGCTCTTCGCGCCAGATTCCAGCTCTTCAAAGTGACCAAGGTCCATAAGAAGGTGACGAATACCACCAGCAATGTGGTAAGCCAAAGCGGTTAAAATGCCCCACAGAATAAACTTCACGAAGAAACCATCGACAATGTCGCTAGCTTCGGCAAAGCCTACTGGGGATGAGAGGGAAATGGATAGTAACCAAAGCAAAATTCCAATCGCGACAAAAGTTATCACCCCAGACACACGGTGTAGGATGGAAGCTATTGCTGTGATTGGAAAGTGGATGGTCTGTAAATCTAAATTAACAGGTCTTGTCTTTCTTTCTTTCACGGGCTTGCTCACTCAGCTCCATTGAGCATTATGGTCATTAAATAACCTTATGATATTGTTATGGACAAAATTTGATTGTAAACCTTCAAAATTTAACATTAACTTAACAAATAACTGAAGTTGAGCCTTAGATAATTGTAAAATAATTGTTAACTGCTCGATTAAGAAAGACACCTCACATTTCTTCTTAGCCTTGCATTTATAAGGTTTTAACCAAACTTTTCAGCGTCACTATACGACTGGCAACATTCTAATACAATTGATGTAACAAATAATGCTACACAGACCAGATTTTTAACGAATTTAATGTAAAAAACACTAACAAGTGCACACAAAGCTTCAGAAAAATTGACTTTCCCACGTAAGACCAGTAAAAAAATGGCACATAAACATCCTGGACGGATTAAATAATAAACAAAGGAGATTGTTATGGCGGATAAGAAAGCTACCCTTCACATTGAAGGTCAAGCGCCAATCGAGCTGCCGATTACAGAAGGTGTACTTGGTACTCCAGTGATCGATGTTCGTACACTAGGTTCTAATGGTTTTTTCACTTTTGACCCTGGTTTTCTTGCCACTGCATCCTGTGAGTCTCAAATCACTTTTATTGACGGTGGAAAAGGCATTCTTTTACATCGTGGTTATCCAATCGACCAACTTGCCAATAACGCTGATTACTTAGAAGTATGTTACATACTTCTTTACGGTGAAGCCCCATCTAGAGCTGAGTACGAAAAGTTCAAGACTACCGTGACACGTCACACTATGGTGCACGAGCAAATCGCTAGTTTCTTCCACGGCTTCCGTCGTGACGCTCACCCTATGGCTGTAATGTGTGGTGTTGTAGGCGCTCTAGCGGCGTTCTACCACGACTCACTTGATGTCAACAACGATACACACCGTGAAATTGCGGCATACCGCCTGATTTCAAAAATGCCAACACTGGCTGCAATGTGTTACAAATATTCAATCGGTCAGCCGTTTATCTACCCACGTAACGACCTAGGCTACGCAGAAAACTTCTTACACATGATGTTTGCAAACCCATGTGAAGAGTATGAAGTGAACCCTATCGTTGCTCGTGCAATGGATAAGATTTTCACTCTACATGCTGACCACGAACAGAACGCTTCTACGTCTACAGTGCGTCTTGCTGGTTCATCTGGTGCTAACCCGTTTGCGTGTATCGCAGCAGGTATCGCATCACTTTGGGGCCCAGCTCACGGCGGTGCAAACGAAGCTTGTCTGCGCATGCTTGAAGAGATCGGTAGCGTAGATAACATTGAAGAATACGTTGCGAAAGCAAAAGACAAAGATGACCCATTCCGTTTGATGGGCTTCGGTCACCGTGTTTACAAGAACTACGACCCACGTGCAACAGTAATGCGCGAAGCGTGTCACGAAGTGCTTAAAGAGCTAAACATCCAAGATCCACTACTAGACGTGGCGATGGAACTTGAGCGTATCGCTCTTTCTGATGAGTACTTTGTTTCTAAGAAGCTATACCCGAACGTAGATTTCTACTCAGGTATCATTCTGAAAGCAATCGGTATTCCAGTATCTATGTTTACAGTAATCTTCGCGATGTCTCGTACCATCGGTTGGATTGCTCACTGGAACGAAATGCACAGCGATCCGACGAACCGTATCGGTCGTCCTCGTCAGCTATATACTGGTGAAGAACAACGTGACTTTAAAGCACTTCACGAACGTGAATAGTTGCTATAAATCATAATGTTAAAAGGGGTTGATGTGAGAACATCAACCCCTTTTCTTTTGTACGCTCTCAACTTCGTCATCCTAAAGAATGCGAAGTGAACGAATAAAATAATATCGTCATCCCCAAGAACGAGGGACGAATGAGTTGGGGATCTCCTTAAGCGAGCAGATAAACTATACAGGTTACCTGCTCAATTCTAGAGAACGACGCATACACTCGACTCGTACCCCTTATCTCGCATCTGCTCTTAAACTGGGTTATCGATATCAATAAACTCAACATCCAAGCCATGTTCTTCCGCTAACCATTCACCTAACGCTTTTACACCGTATCGCTCAGTCGCGTGGTGGCCAGCAGCAAAATAATGAATGTCTTGCTCGCGTGCTGAGTAAGTAGTGCGCTCAGAAATTTCACCAGAAATAAAAGCATCAATGCCTTGAGAAGCCGCTAGCTCAATGTAGTCTTGACCACCACCAGTACACCAACCGACGGTCGTTATCATTTTGTCTTGGTTTTCTGGAGCGATATGCAGTGGTTTACGATTTAGAGCTTGATCGATTTTTGCTGCGAATTCAGTACCTGTCATTGGTGTTTTTAATTTACCAAACATAGCAACCGATTGTGGGTGCCCTTCCAAACCGCCTTCGACTTCTATCTCAAGTAACTCCGCCAGTTTCGCGTTATTACCAAGCTCAGGGTGGATATCAAGCGGCAAGTGATAACCTAAAAGATTGATGTCATTTTTAATCAAGGTACGAATGCGCTTGCCCTTCATGCCACGAATCGCTTCTGACTCGCCTTTCCAGAAAAAGCCGTGATGGACTAACAAAGCGTCTGCGTTCAGTTCTACCGCTTTATCAATCAAGGCTTGAGAAGCTGTTACACCAGTAACGATTCGCTTCACTTCTGTCGCGCCTTCAACTTGAAGACCATTAGGACAGTAATCTTTAATCTGCTGTGGCTGCAGTTTTTCGTTAAGTAGCTTTTCTAATTGTAAGTTAATCATTTTTCTTTCCAGCTTACCTTTATAATAACGTCGTTATATCAATTTACGGGTAGAATGTCGAAAGCCCCACGATGAGTTTATGAGGAAGAGATGACAGCACTGCAACGTTTTTACCAATGGGTCATCGACTCACCGCCATTACTAGAAATCAAGCCACCGGTTTCGGATCTCAGTGCATTCTCTAGCAACCATGCCATCGACTCATCACATACTTATGAGGGTAATCCTAGATTAGGTTTCCTCTACCAATATCTATGCGAGCAAGTGATCGCTGCCTCACCGAATTACTCGATAAAGCACGACGAGATTCAGATCAATGTGGAAGGCAGAACTCTCGGTGCAATCGACTTTATTCTTAAAGAAGAGAGCAGCCAAAAGCTGGAACATTGGGAAGTGGCGATTAAGTTTTATCTGCTCCACGAACAAACATGGTTTGGACCCAACTCTCACGACCAATTGGATAAGAAACTCGACAGGATGCTCAGCCACCAACTCGAAATGTCCTCTTCTGCCGCCTTTGTTGAGCAATATCCAGAAATCGATGTCGACTCAAAACACTTACTGATGCAAGGTCGTCTGTATACCAACCCTTTCTTAGAGCAAAACATACCGACAAAATGCTTGGGCTATGACATTAACCCAAGCCAAGTAAACGGCTTTTGGTGCTATCAAGATCAGGCTCATTTAATCAGTGAACCACTGTATCCACTCACCAAAGAGCAATGGGCAGCAGGGACGGATGATTTCAGCAGTCAGCCTATCACCGAGTTCGGTGATCGCTTCGTCCATGGGCAAACAAAGTCGGGGCAATTCTGGTTTGTGATGCCACAAAGTTGGCCACACGGTTAGTCGTCTGAGCTAACTCAGTTACCTTTTCCCGCTTATACGTAACTAACACAAACAAAAAGGGCTGATGCTTTCACATCAACCCTTCTTCTATTTACGTAGCAACTCTAGTAATCGAGATTCGATTATAGGCCAGCCACTGCAAATACTTGGTTCACAATCTCTTGAGCTTCTGCTTCGATTGCTTTCAGGTGCTCTTCACCCTTAAAGCTTTCACAGTAGATCTTGTAGATGTCTTCAGTGCCTGATGGACGAGCAGCAAACCAGCCGTTCTCAGTTGTCACTTTCAAGCCACCAATCGCAGCACCGTTACCTGGAGCGTGTGTTAAGCGTGCAGTAATTGCATCACCAGCCAACGTCTCAGCAGAAACCATCTCTGGAGATAGTTTCTTCAGCACGTCTTTCTGTGCACCATTTGCTACCGCTTGAATACGGTTGTACTTAGATTCACCGTGTTTAGCGGCAAGTTCTTCGTAGTATTCTTGTGGGTTCTTACCTGTCACTGCTGTGATCTCAGCCGCAAGCAAGCAAAGAATCAGGCCGTCTTTATCTGTTGACCAAGGCGTACCGTCTTTACGCAGGAAAGAAGCACCTGCGCTCTCTTCGCCACCAAAACCAAACTGGCCGTTGTATAAGCCATCAACGAACCATTTGAAACCAACTGGCACTTCACAAAGTTCGCGACCTAAGTCAGAAACTACGCGATCGATTAATGCACTTGATACTAGTGTCTTACCAACAGCAACGTCTTTACCCCAACCTTCACGGTTACGGTATAGGTAATCAATACAAACCGCTAAGAAGTGGTTTGGATTCATCAAACCTTTAGGTGTCACGATACCGTGGCGATCGTAATCTGGGTCGTTACCAAATGCTAGAGCGTACTCGTCTTTAAGCGCCAGTAAGCCTGCCATTGCGTATGGAGAAGAACAGTCCATACGAACTACGCCATCTTTATCTAGAGACATGAATTGGAATGAAGGGTCAACCGCTTCACTTACCAGAGTAAGATCTAGATTGTACGCTTTACCAATTTGACGCCAGTAATCAATACCGCTGCCACCCAGTGGATCAACACCAATCTTGATGTTTGCTTTCTGGATCGCTTCCATATCCACGACGTTAACCAAATCAGCGACGTATGGCGCGACTAGGTCAACTTCTTTTACTAGCTCAGACTGTTTAGCCTGTGCGATAGGCGTACGCTTAACACCTTGCATTTGCTCAGCAATGATCACGTTCGCACGGTCTTCAATCGCTTGAGTCAGTTCAGCTTCAGCTGGGCCACCGTGTGTCGGGTTGTATTTAATACCGCCGTCTTGAGGTGGGTTATGTGAAGGCGTGATAACAATGCCGTCGGCTTTTTTGTCATTCACTAGGTTGTGCGTAAGAATCGCGTGCGAGATACCAGGTGTTGGAGTAAAGCCGTTGTTTTCTTGAATAATAACTTCAACACCGTTCGCTACAAGCACTTCGATAACCGTAGAGAACGCAGGCTCAGATAGAGCGTGAGTATCTTTACCTAAGAAAAGAGGGCCAGTTGTACCTTGCTCGGCACGAACTTCAGCAACCGCTTGTGCAATTGCTAGAATGTGGTTTTCGTTAAATGTTGATTTGTCTGCTGTACCGCGGTGACCTGAAGTACCGAAAAGTACTTTATGATCTGGGTTCGTAGCATCCGGTTGCTGTAAGAAATAGTTAGCAACTAAAGCCGGGATATTATGAAGATCTTCCTGCTGAGCTTTCTGCCCAGCACGAGGGTGCATAGCCATTTTTCGACATCCTTATATATAAAATTTTAAAACAAAAAAACCTCATAATATCTTCTTATCCATGGATATTATGAGGTTTAAATCAGATTTCGTTAAATTGAACCTGTTACTTTTTCTATCAATTCTGCTTGGAAATTCATGCGGCTCATAAGCTGCTCAACCATCTGTCTTTTTCGGCTTGTATTGTTATTAGTAATAACCCAAAAAGGACTTTGTGGAATAGCTTTAGGCTTAGTCGTGTTGCCGTTTGCTAGCAACGTCGCTTCGTTATCTGCAAAGTAAACGCGCTTACGGCCTTTTACTTGAGTTGCTTCTGAAAAGCTTAAAGGGTCGATTTTATGCAGTGTTGATAACACAAGCATGAAACGATCAATGGCTTTCTTTAGTGATGCAAACTCATCTGATATTAGTAGTGAGCGCATTTCTTTAACGCCATCGAACTTCTCTGGAGTAAAGCCTACCTCTTTGCTAACAACGATACCTTTTGGCTCAACGATCTCTTCGATCGGAGCCATGCCTTGGCTATCAACCTGTAACAAGCGGCGCAGAATATCTGAAGCGCTTTCGCCAATACGTTCTGTCTGACCCGCAATAAAACGGTATAGGTCCTCATCAACCTCAATTGTTTTCATTCGCTTTTCACAATCTCAATGTTTAAACTCTGGGGGATTATAGCGAGATCCGCGCGGATACTCTACGTCAAACCCACCATGAATAAGATAAAAATGTCAGTACAGCTCAACTATAAAATTGAAGGTGAGGGTCACACCATTGTTTTGATCCATGGATTATTCGGTAATCTGGACAACCTTGGCTTGCTCGCTAGGGATCTAAAAGCCGATCATCAGGTACTTAGTATCGATCTCCGCAACCACGGTCAATCCTTCCATAGTGACACTCATAACTATCAAGCGATGGCACAAGACGTGGCTCAACTGCTGCATGATCTTAAGTCAGAAGACGTCACTGTGATTGGTCACTCGATGGGTGGCAAAGTAGCGATGGCACTGACACAACATCTTGCGCTGCATAAATTGATTGTCTTGGATATGGCTCCGGTCGCGTACACTCAGAGTCGCCACGACAACGTATTCGCAGGCCTGCAAGCCGTGATAGAAGAAGAGCCGACTTCACGCTCAGATGCACTCAAGGTTCTCGCAAAACATATCGAGATCGATGGCGTTCGCCAGTTTTTAACCAAATCTTTGTTCAAAACAGAGCAAGGCATCATGGAATGGCGCTTCAATGTTGCTTCGTTATTGAGCAACTACCCACATATTATTGGTTGGGAACCGATCGAGAAAACCTCGGTCAAAACCTTGCTTATTAAAGGTGGGGATTCAGATTACCTCACCGCAGAACATCAAGCAGCCGTTCAGCAGCAATTTTCTAACGCAAAAGCGCATGTCATTGCCAACACAGGTCACTGGCTGCATGCTGAAAAACCAGCAGAAGTACTTAGAGCAATTAGAAAATTCATCGCTTAACTGCGCTTTTTCGTGCTGATAAATGAGAGCTGTGTAATTACTGCAGATTAACTTTATCTCACAACAGTGATATAGTGCGCCCAAGCAAAATTGGTATATAAGGTTCCCATGCTTTACGACTACATGAACATCATCGAATCTGTTGGTTTAGATCTCCTGTTTGCCGCGATTTTCTTTTTAATCGGTATGGCAATTAAGGACGTTCTCAAGCAGGGAAATGTTCCTCCATTTGGTCGTCGCATCGTATGGTTAGTACTTTTCCTTGGCTGTGCGGGTTTTATCGCCAAAGGGATAATCCAACTAAGCTGGGAAGGAACTGGGATCTAACGATTCTCTTCCGAACTTTATTACACCGACAACAGACAAAATGAAAGGTAATGATTCTATGGCAAGTGTAGGTCTCTTCTTTGGTAGCGATACAGGTAACACTGAAGCTGTTGCTAAGATGATTCAAAAGCAATTGAGCAAACAGCTCGTTCACGTTCAAGACATTGCAAAAAGCAGCAAAGAAGATATCGATAACTTCGATCTACTGCTGCTTGGTATCCCTACGTGGTACTACGGCGAAGCACAATGTGATTGGGATGACTTTTTCCCAGAGCTAGAAGCTATTGATTTCTCAACTAAGCTTGTTGCTATCTTTGGTTGTGGCGACCAAGAAGATTACGCAGAATACTTCTGTGATGCTATGGGTACTATCCGTGACATCGTTGAAGCGAAAGGCGGTACTATCCTAGGTCACACATCAACTGAAGGCTACGAATTCGAAGCATCGAAAGGTTTAGTTGAAGGCGATGACAGCCAATTCGTTGGTCTATGTATCGATGAAGACCGTCAACCTGAGCTAACTGATGAGCGCGTATCTAACTGGGTTAAACAAATCCACGAAGAGATGTGCCTAGCAGAGCTAGAAGACTAATTCTCTAGTGGTTGTTAATTGTTACAGTTAATAACCATTATGTAGATATGAAAAAACCTCCTTATAGGAGGTTTTTTGCTATTTAAAATCTATTAATTAGCACTCAGCCTCTAATGCTTCATCATCATCTCTAAATTGCGGCTTCTTTCTTACATAGAGGGTGCGTTGAATTTCTGAAACCACATTACCCTGCTTATCTTTCACGTGAATAATAAATTCGGGGAAGCACTTTTCACCGAGTTGCGTCTGACGATAGATATCGTCAAGCTGCCCTTGCCTTATCTCAAAATCTGCATACAAGTCCGATTGCCCCGGCTTGATGAAGTTAATGCTCGCTTCTTTATCCCAAACATAATATCGTTCACCTAAAATTCCCATTAACATCAATGAGTAAACGGGATCGGTAAGAGAAAAGATACTGCCGCCATATTGAGTACGATTGGCGTTCTTATTCCACCAGCGTAGCTTAAGTACTGTCTTAACAACCCTAAAGTCAGTGCTAATGTGGGCTATTCGAATACCCGCTCCCCAAAAGGGGGGCCAAATATTAAGAGCAAATTTTACAATGTTGGGTTTATATATTTTTGCGAGTTGCTTATTCATAACAACATTCCATGTTCATATCAGAAACACCGTCACCTTGACTGGTCGCACCTCCACTATAAGTGAGATACTTCCAATTTACAAAACAGATTGTGATGTCAGTAAGTAACCCTTTGAAGTTCGTGGTTTATTGTTATGCCTGACTAAACTATAATGGTATTAATATTGAATTCTGTTAATTGCTGCAGATCATCAACAGGAAAGTATATGTCAGACAATAATCAAGCGCTAAAAGATGCAGGTCTTAAAGTGACCCTTCCACGGCTCAAAATTTTAGAAGTATTACAACAGCCAGACTGCCAACATATTAGTGCTGAAGATTTATATAAGAAGCTGATCGACCTAGGTGAAGAAATCGGTCTTGCAACCGTTTATCGAGTACTTAACCAATTCGATGACGCTGGCATTGTAACTCGTCACCACTTCGAAGGCGGCAAGTCTGTATTTGAACTTTCTACACAGCACCACCACGACCACCTTGTATGTTTAGATTGTGGCGAAGTGATCGAATTCTCTGATGACATCATCGAAGAAAGACAGAAAGAGATTGCTCAGCGTTACAACGTGCAACTAACAAACCACAGTTTGTACTTGTACGGCAAAAGCATTAACGGAGATTGCAAAGGCAATCCAGACGCGCATAAAGCGAAGTAGTAATACAGAACGCTGGCTTAGGCCGGCGTTTTTTATATGGTCACTACATAAGACGATTAATCGCAACTTATTCTATAATTGACGACTTTATTCAGATACAAAAAACCGGCTCTAAGCCGGTTTTTTATTAGGGTGCTTATCGAAAGCGAATCACTTTAGCGATTAAGCTTCAGTTTTACCCCATGTGTCACGTAGACCAACCGTGCGGTTGAAGACTAGTGCATCTGCTTTAGAGTCTTTCGAATCCACACAGAAGTAACCTGTACGTTCAAACTGGTACGCTTGCTCTGCCACACCTTCTGCTAAGCTAGGTTCAACAAAACCATTTAGCGTAACAAGTGATTCAGGGTTTAGCGTTGCAGCGAAGTCATCAGCAGCGGCTGGGTTTGGCACTGTGAATAGACGATCGTACAAACGAATCTCAGCAGGCAGTGCTTTATCAGCAGATACCCAGTGGATAACGCCTTTCACTTTGCGGCCATCTGCAGGGTTCTTACCCAATGTTTCATTGTCGTAAGAACAGAAGATAGTCGTAATGTTGCCTTCTGCATCTTTTTCGATACGTTCAGCTTTGATCACGTAAGCACCACGCAGGCGAACTTCTTTACCTAGAACCAAACGCTTGTACTTTTTGTTTGCTTCTTCACGGAAGTCGTCACGTTCGATCCAAACTTCGCGTGTAAATGGTACTTCACGAGTGCCCATTTCTGGCTTGTTTGGGTGATTTGCAACCGTTAACGTTTCTACTGTATCTGCTTCGTAGTTTTCGATAACGATCTTAACTGGATCCAGAACAGCCATTGCACGAGGTGCATTTTCGTTCAGATCATCACGGATGCAAGATTCAAGTGAACCGAACTCAATCATGTTCTCTTGCTTAGTTACACCAATACGCTTACAGAATTCACGAATCGAGCTTGAAGTAAAACCACGACGACGTAGGCCAGAAATAGTAGGCATGCGTGGGTCATCCCAACCTTGAACTAGGTTTTCAACCACAAGTTGGTTCAGCTTACGCTTAGACATCACTGTATATTCAAGATTCAGGCGGCTAAACTCGTACTGACGAGGTTGGCAGTCAATCGTGATGTTATCTAGAACCCAATCGTACAAACGACGGTTATCTTGGAATTCAAGCGTACAGATAGAGTGCGTAATACCTTCCAACGCATCAGAGATACAGTGAGTAAAGTCGTACATTGGGTAAATGCACCACTTGTCAGCCGTTTGATGGTGGTGAGCAAAACGAACACGGTAGATAACAGGATCGCGCATAACAATGAACGAAGAGCTCATGTCGATCTTAGCACGTAGACACGCTTTACCTTCTTCGAAGCCACCGTCACGCATTTTTTCAAACAACGCTAGGTTCTCTTCTGGGCTGCGGTCACGGTATGGGCTCGCTTTACCTGGCTCTTTTAGCGTGCCACGGTACTCACGGATTTGATCAGGACTTAGCTCGTCAACATACGCTAAGCCTTTATTAATTAATTCCACAGCATAAGCGTAAAGCGTATCGAAGTAGTTTGATGAGTAGCAAATATCACCAGACCATTCGAAGCCTAACCAGCTTACATCATTCTTAATTGACTCAACGTATTCAACGTCTTCTTTTTCAGGGTTTGTATCATCGAAACGAAGATTACATTGTCCCTGGTAGTCCTGAGCAATACCAAAGTTCAAGCAAATAGATTTAGCGTGACCAATGTGCAGGTAGCCATTTGGCTCCGGCGGGAAACGAGTATGCACGCTACTGTGTGTACCATCCGCTAAATCTTTATCAATAATTTGGCGAATGAAATTCGATGGACGAGCCTCAGCTTCACTCATCTATAGCACCTCTATGTATTTAGTATTGTCAGAGAAAGTTATCTTTCGTCCCCAAGAAAACGGTCGCTTATGGCGCCAGTCAAAGATAGAAAGATCATTGTTGCTAATCATCCACAATTCTTAGCCTTTGCACAATAAGAACCGTCCGTTAATTGCGATTATTTCTGCTATTCGATGAAGAATAGAACGAACCGTGTTCGCTGGTCTTAAACTGCAGGCACAAAAAAGCCTCCCGTGTGGGAGGCTTTCAATTTGACACTTACTTAAGAGTAACTTTACGTCTTAATTAAGTACTTCCCTTACTGTGGAAGTTTTACATCAGATAGGTCTTCGCCTGCACCAATAGCTTTCATTTCGCCAGCTACGATTTCAGCTAGTGGGCCTAGGATAACCTGTAGGTTGTTTTCACCTAGTTTAACCACACCTTTAGCACCAAGTTTCTTAAGAACAACTTCATCTGCAACAGAGCGGTCTTTAAGAGTTAGACGTAGACGAGTGATACAAGCGTCGATTGAAGTTAGGTTGTCGTGACCACCTAGAGCTTTCAGGTATTGACGTGCAAGGTCGCCCTTTGGTGCTTCGCCAGCAGGAGCTGCAACAGCTTCGTCATCATCTTCACGACCTGGCGATTTCAAGTTGAAAGCGCGGATTGCGAAAGAGAAAGTGAAGAAGTATAGAGCACCGAAGCCAAGACCGATTAGTAGTAGTACGAATGGTTTAGTTGCTAGACCCCAGTTCAATACGAAGTCGATAAGACCAGCAGAGAAACCGAAACCGTGCAGAGTACCAAACATGTTAGCAACTACTAGAGACAAACCTGTAAATACAGCGTGCATTGCGTATAGAGCAGGAGCTAGGAATACGAACATGAATTCTAGCGGCTCTGTGATACCTGTTAGGAATGAACAGAATGCAACTGAGAATAGTGCGCCACCAACTTGGCTACGTTTTTCAGCAGGAGCAGCTAGGTACATTGCAAGTGCAGCACCTGGTAGACCGAACATCATTACTGGGAAGAAACCGTTCATGAATACGCCAGCGCCTTTATCGCCGCCGAAGAAACGGTGTAGGTCGCCAGATTTAACTGTTTCAGTTACTTCTTTAACAGTTGCAACAATTTCTGGGTTAACTGAGTTAGCAAATTCAAATGTGTACTCTTGACCAACAACTAAAGTTTTAGCTAGTGCAGGGTCAACACAAAGTTGAGAGAAGCCTTCTGCAGCAACTACGATCTCTTGACAAGAGCCCATACCGAACCAGAAGTACGAGTTCAGTACATGGTGTAGACCTACTGGGATAAGTGCACGGTTAAGAGTACCGTAAACAAATTGACCGATAGCGCCAGACGTTGAAACTGCGTGAGCAAGTGCATCTAGACCAGATTGAACAGCAGGCCATACAACACCAAAGATTGCGCCAGCAACTAGAGCAAATAGACCAGCCATAATAGGAACTAGACGTTTGCCAGAGAAGAATGCTAGCCACTCTGGAAGACGAGTCGCGTGGAATGCATTGTAAGAGTGACCTGCGATGATACCTGCAAAGATACCGCCGAAGAATGACATATTTACACTAGCATCGATGTTTGTTGCGGTTGCTGTCAGAACAAAGTAAGCAACTGCACCAGCAAGACCTGCTGCGCCGTTACCGTCTTTAGAAAGACCAATAGCTATACCCAAACCAAACAATAATGGTAGTTGACTGAAGATTGCGTTACCAGCAGATGCCATGAATGCGATATCGAGTAAGTCTGGTTGACCCAGACGTAGCAGCAATGCCGCAATCGGAAGCGTTGCGATTGGTAGCATTAACGCCTTACCAAGCTTCTGCGCATATCCTAGAATATTCACCAGTTGTTTCCCCCTATAGGATTTTTTAGAATTCGTTTGAGAAACTTATTTTAGTCGCTCAATTTAGTCCTATTCAGTGTATTCAATTAATTTTGCTCCGCAAATTAAAACCTTACCATTTGTGATCCTAATCACCAGTTTTTACCAAATCCAGAGGTTTTTGCTAGCGAGATCATAAAACTTATTTTATCATTAAAAAAAACGAACATTTATGGATAAAATCCAAATCTAATCATTAGGCAAAAAGATGGTAACTCCGGGCTTATAGAGCACCGTGAATAATCATTATTGATGGACCTAAATGTATAATAAAAATCAATTGTTCGTATGTTTTTCAACAACTTAAATCGCTTCTCATTTTGAAGCCGTTTGCCCATAAAAGATAAATCGTTACGTAAATGATGCTCGCAAACTAAGTCCGCATTTAGGTAACGAACGAATTTAAAAGATCTCACGAAATAAGGATTAGCTGACTATGTACGCGCTAAGTAACTGTAAAATTTACACTGGTAGTGATGTTCTAACCGATCATGCTGTTGTAATCGAAAACGAACTGATCAAAAAAGTCTGTCCTATCTCTGAATTGCCAGAAGGAATCGAGCTTCGCGACCTAGACGGAGCAAACCTAAGCCCAGGTTTCATTGACCTACAACTGAATGGTTGTGGCGGTGTAATGCTTAACGATGAGATCACTGCAGAAACCATGCAGATCATGCACAAAGCAAACCTGAAATCTGGCTGTACTAGCTTCCTACCAACGCTTATCACCTCTTCAGACGAAGATATGCGTGCGGTTATTACGGCAGCTCGTGAATACCATAACCAGTACCAAAACCAATCTTTAGGTCTGCACCTTGAAGGCCCTTACCTAAACGTTGCGAAAAAAGGCATCCATAGCGTCGATCACATTCGTAAATCTGACAACGAAATGATTGAGCTTATCTGTGAGAACCGTGACCTTGTTGCAAAAGTAACATTGGCTCCAGAGCTTAACGACCCTGAACACATCGAACGCCTGCACAAAGCTGGCGTTGTCGTTTCTATCGGCCACACCAACGCAACTTACGCAGAAGCGCGTCAAGGTTTCGAATCTGGTATCACGTTCGCCACTCACCTGTTCAATGCAATGACGCCGATGGTTGGTCGTGAGCCTGGCGTTGTTGGCGCGATTTACGATACTCCTGAGGTTTACGCTGGCATTATTGCCGACGGCTTCCACGTTGATTACGCAAACATCAGAATTGCGCATAAAATCAAGGGAGAAAAGTTGGTATTAGTGACGGATGCCACAGCTCCTGCAGGTGCTGACATGGAATACTTTATTTTTGTCGGTAAGAAAGTATATTACCGTGATGGTAAGTGTGTTGATGAAAACGGCACACTGGGCGGCTCAGCTCTGACTATGATTGAAGCAGTTCAGAATACAGTTGAGCACGCTGGTATCGCTTTAGACGAAGCTCTTCGCATGGCTACGCTATACCCAGCTACGGCTATCGGTGTAGAAAGCAAGCTAGGTCGAATCAAAAAAGGCATGGTTGCAAACCTAGCTGTATTTGACCGAGACTTTAACGTTAAAGCGACTGTTGTTAACGGACAATACGAGCACAATTAAGTATGAATGGCGGACAAATAGGTAACGTAGACTTAGTTAAACAACTAAACAGTGCGGCGGTATACCGACTTATAGACCAACAGGGGCCTATCAGTCGTATACAAGTGGCTGATGTAAGCCAACTCGCACCGGCAAGTGTTACAAAAATTACCCGCCAACTTTTAGAGCGCGGCCTAATTAAAGAGGTTGCGCAGCAAGCGTCTACTGGCGGTAGACGCGCTATCTCCCTAACCACAGAAGTAGAGCCTTTTCATTCTGTTGCTGTGCGTTTGGGTCGAGACTACATTCAAATAAGCCTGCATGACCTTGGTGGTCGTGAATTGGCTTTCCAACAGCAAGACCTGAATTATTCAGACCAATCAGACCTTACCCAAGGCTTGGTCAATAACCTCAAAGCTTTCATTGCTGAGCATCAACCAAAGATCGATCAACTGATTGCTATTGGTGTCACGCTTCCAGGCTTGGTTAACCCAACGACCGGTGTTGTTGAGTACATGCCGAATACCGACATCGATAACCTCGCATTAAGCGACATTATTCGCGATACATTCCATGTTGCTTGTTTTGTTGGTAACGATGTTCGTGGAATGGCGCTTGCTGAGCACTACTTCGGTGCAAGTAAAGATAGCCAAGATTCTATTTTGGTCAGTGTTCACCGTGGTACAGGTGCAGGCATTATCGTTAATGGTCAGGTTTTCCTAGGTCATAACCGTAATGTGGGTGAAATTGGTCATATCCAAATTGATCCGCTAGGCGAGCAATGCCAATGTGGTAACTTCGGCTGTCTTGAAACAGTAGCGGCAAACCCAGCTATCGTTGAACGCGTGCAGAAGCTGATTAAACAAGGCTATGAGTCTTCTTTAACAGAGCTTGAGCATATTACGATTCAAGACGTTTGTGACCACGCGATTAATGGTGATGAGCTAGCCAAGCAAAGCTTAGTTCGAGTAGGAAACCAGTTAGGTAAGGCTATCGCGATGACGATTAACTTATTTAACCCTCAAAAAGTTATCATTGCTGGTGATATTACCAAGGCACAAGAGATTGTTTTTCCTGCAATTAAGCGCAATGTAGAGAATCAGTCGTTAACGACTTTCCATAGCGGCCTGCCTATTGTAGCATCACAGATCGATAAACATCCTACGATGGGAGCTTTTGCTATGATTAAGCGCGCCATGCTTAACGGCGTGTTACTGCAGAAGCTTCTCGAAGACTAGAGAAAACAATTCTGATTTTCCGCGGGCCGTGTTTGTATAAACACGG
>NZ_JBFRKQ010000041.1:0-29263 GCF_041469505.1 Vibrio sp. 10N.286.49.E11 | reverse complement strand
GTTTGTATAAACACGGCCCGTTTTTTTAAGCTAGGGAACTACAACAACAAGTTATGGAACTTATATTAATATCCACTGCGTTTATCGCAGGATTTATTGCTTTAAAGTGTCACCTTCCCCCATTAGTTGGTTTTTTGGTTGCAGGCTTTGGGCTTTTTGCCTTTGGCTTTGAAACCAATGACACCATCATTACTTTAGCTGACCTTGGTGTCACGCTGCTTCTATTTACTATCGGCTTAAAGCTCGATATCAAAACCCTACTCTCTAAAGAGATCTGGGCTGGCGCGACAATCCACAACCTTTTGTCCACTCTGTTTTTCGCCGTCGCCCTGTTTGGCTTTAAGTTCTTAGGTATTTCATCGCTAGCTGCCATGTCGGTAGAACAGATCGTTCTGCTCGGTTTTGCTCTTTCATTCTCTAGTACTGTATTTGCGGTTAAGACTCTGCAAGAGAAAGGCGAAATGAATGCGACCTACGGAACGTTAGCGATTGGTATCTTGGTCATGCAGGATATCTTCGCCGTAGTATTCTTAACGGCTTCTACGGGCAAAATACCTGAGTGGTATGCAATTGCTCTGTTTGCCCTACCCTTATTACGCCCACTGTTCTACAAAGTGCTCGATTGGGTTGGTCACGGTGAGATGCTGGTTCTTTCCGGCATCTTCTTCGCATTAGTCGTCGGTGCTGGTTTATTCCATTTGGTTGGTGTGAAACCAGATTTGGGGGCTCTTGTTCTAGGTATGTTACTTGCTGGTCACCCAAAAGCCTCAGAATTATCAAAGTCGCTGTTTAACCTTAAAGAACTTTTCCTTGTCTGTTTCTTCTTGAATATTGGTCTGTCAGAGCAACCAACCATTCAAGGCTTTATGCTCGCAATCTTGTTCTTGCTGATGCTGCCTGTGAAAGGTGTTCTCTACTTCTTGGTACTCAACCGCTTCAAGTTCCGTGTTCGAACGTCTCTACTTGCCTCGCTATCACTGTTTAACTATAGCGAGTTTGGCCTCATCGTTGGTGGTCTCGCCTTCAAGATGGGTTGGATGTCGGGTGATATCTTAGTTGCCGTTGCCATTGCAGTTTCACTGTCTTTTCTAATCGCTGCTCCTTTAAACCGAGCTGGTCATAAGCTTTATCAGCAGTCAGGTAAATGGCTAAAAGAGCATGCGTCAGAAAAGCTTCACCGACGTGATAAGCGAATTGACCCTGGTCGTGCCCAAGTGCTTATTCTAGGTATGGGCCGAATTGGTACCGGTGCTTATGACGAATTACGTACTCGCTATGGCAAGGTCAGCCTAGGTGTAGAAGTGCGTGAAGAAGCCGCGCACAACCACAGAAGCCAAGGCAGAAACGTGATTTCTGGCGACGCGACTGACCCAGATTTTTGGGAGCGAATTCTAGATACAGCAAACGTAAAGCTGGTGATTTTGGCAATGCCTCACCACCAAGGTAATCAAACCGCTTTAGAACAATTAAAGTCACGTAACTTTAAAGGCCAAATTGCGGCTATTGCTGAATATCCCGATCAACTCGAAACACTGAAAGAGAATGGCGTTGATGCGGCATTTAACATTTACAGCGAGGCTGGTAGTGGTTTTGCTCGCCACGTTTGCGAACAGTTAAATCCAAATATCAATAAAATCTAGTATTAGACAGTGTTCAACTAAACCTCTCAAAACTGCCTATTTTTCGCACTTTTGAGAGGTTTTTGTTTAAAAAACCAACCGCAATTAAACATCACACACCAAAAGCACATAAAAATTAGATAATTTCTAACAGAACACCCTTTATATTATTTTTTTGCTCACATCCGGTTGCTTTTTTTAGCCAGAATGGCAAATTGAATGCAGTTGATTTGGAAATTATTTAAAAGGAAGTTCTATGTGTTCAGTATTTGGCATTCTCGACATTAAAAGTGATGCCGCAACACTTCGCCCTATTGCTTTAGAAATGTCTAAGAAGCTTCGTCACCGTGGTCCAGACTGGTCTGGTATCTATGCTGGTGAAAAAGCAATCCTTGCTCATGAACGTCTTGCTATTGTTGGCTTGAACAGTGGTGCTCAACCACTATACAGTCAAGACAAAAAGCACATTCTTGCAGTAAACGGTGAAATTTATAACCACAAAGAACTTCGTGCACGCTATGAAGATAAGTACCAGTTCCAGACTGATTCTGACTGTGAAGTTATCCTAGCGCTATACCAAGAGATGGGTGCAGACCTTCTAGAAGAGCTTAACGGTATTTTCGCATTCGTTTTATACGACGAAGAGAAAGACGAGTACCTAGTGGGCCGCGACCATATTGGTATCATCCCGCTTTACCAAGGTTACGATGAGCACGGCAACTACTACGTGGCTTCAGAGATGAAAGCATTGGTTGAAGTATGTAAGACGATCAGTGAATTCCCTCCAGGTAGCTTCTACTCTTCGAAAGATGCTGAACCTCAACGCTACTACATCCGCGATTGGAACGAGTACGCTGCGGTACAAGGCAACAGCACAAGCAAAGAAGAACTGACTGAAGCGCTAGAAGCAGCCGTTAAACGTCAACTAATGACTGACGTTCCTTACGGTGTACTTCTATCTGGTGGCCTGGATTCATCAATTACTTCAGCAGTTGCAAAACGCTTTGCGGCAATGCGTATCGAAGATGATGAGCAATCTGAAGCTTGGTGGCCACAACTGCACTCGTTCGCTGTTGGTCTTGAAGGCGCACCAGACCTTATCGCTGCTCGTGAAGTTGCGGACAAGATCGGAACTGTGCACCATGAGATGACTTACACTATTCAGGAAGGCCTAGACGCAATCCGTGACGTTATCTACCATATCGAAACTTACGATGTAACGACGATTCGTGCATCAACGCCAATGTACTTGCTGGCTCGTAAGATCAAAGCGATGGGCATCAAGATGGTACTTTCAGGTGAAGGTGCTGATGAAATCTTTGGTGGTTACCTGTACTTCCATAAAGCGCCAAACGCGAAAGAGTTCCACGAAGAGACAGTACGTAAACTGCTTGCTCTAAGCATGTTCGACTGTGCTCGTGCAAACAAATCGCTAGCGGCATGGGGTGTTGAAGGCCGTGTACCATTCTTGGATAAAGAGTTCATCGATGTCGCAATGCGTCTGAACCCTGAAGATAAGATGTGCGGTAACGGTAAGATGGAGAAACACATCCTGCGTGAGTGTTTTGAAGACTACCTACCAGATTCAATCGCATGGCGTCAAAAAGAGCAGTTCTCTGATGGTGTTGGCTACGATTGGATTGATACATTGAAAGCAACGGCTGAAGCAAAAGTAACGGATCAACAAATGGAAGCTGCTAAGTTCCGTTTCCCTTACAACACGCCAACAACCAAAGAAGGTTATGCTTACCGTGAAATCTTTGAGGAGCTATTCCCTCTAGAATCTGCGGCAGAGTGTGTACCTGGTGGTCCTTCAGTTGCTTGTTCATCAGCGAAAGCGATTGAGTGGGATGAGTCATTCAAAAACTGTGTCGACCCATCAGGCCGTGCAGTACAAGCCGTTCACAACGATGCTTACAACGCTTAGAGCGTTTTGAACAAATCCTAAAGACTAAAAAAGGCGCATTATGCGCCTTTTGTTTTAAGCCTATTTTTATTACTGCAGTTATGCGCGAGCTTGTAGTGCTTCGTTCTCAATACTGATTGGAACGACTTGGCTGATCATTTTCACCAGCATAATCGATCGAGCCTCACCGTCTTTCTGATCGAAAATAGCTTCAACCCCAGCAAATTGGCCACTCTGAATCTTAACTACCTGTCCAGATTCAAACTCAACACAACAATCTTCCACTTCGTTACTGCAGCACTTCTCAAACTCTTTAAGTTCAAACACCAAGTCTCCTTGGACCTCGTGCGGCAGTGAACCGAACTTAATAAAGTCCACAACGCCACGTGTTGAACGAACGGTCGTGAAGCTAGGACCTTGCTCATAGTCGAAGCGAACAAAGATGTAAGACGGAAACAGCGGTTCTTTGACCTGCTTTTCTTTCCCTCTCACCACCTTTTCGACTTCTATTTGAGGGTAAAAGCACTCTACCCCCTGATTCTCTAAGTGCTGCTGAGCGCGTTTTTGATCACCACGCTTACAGTAAAGCAAATACCAACGTTTCATTTGACTAGCCATTTTATATTTTTAGATATTTTACCACATGCCTAAAACGGTTAAATCACCATTAATAAAATGAATCGTTGCTAACGAAAAATAATGCGTAGCAGACCAATTTATCAACAAAAAGTTATAGGTGTCGGAGTGGTTAAGCATTGTACAGAGATCATTTAGAGATCAAAAGACTCATTGTTGTAAGCATATGTATGCCCCAGCTAATGCGCATGCCACTCCCTTAAAACTCAAAATGATACACCAGAGCAATATATCTAAAGATTTTAATTCAACACAACTTTAATGAAGGTTATTAACCAACCAACTCAAATCTGGAAAATTAGTTTGCAGCACATCTAAAATGGGCAACATTAAAAATAAAGATATTTAATATCAACATCTTAGTTAAACCAAGTTGTCGTGACCATAAAATAAGTCTATTGCAGACTTTTATCCCACTGTGTATACATGAATGACTATAAAATCTTTTAATACCTAAAATTAGTAAAACTTATGCCAAGCAACCACAACATCTTTGGCCACCCTAGAGGCCTATTTCTACTTTTTAGCACAGAGCTATGGGAACGTTTCTCTTACTATGCGATGCGTGCCATCCTTGTCTTATTTTTGACTGACACTACCCTCAACGGTGGACTGGGTTGGTCAACGAAAGACGCACTCGATCTCTACGGTATTTACACCGGCTTAGTCTACATCACACCATTAATTGGTGGCTGGATTGCCGATAACTACCTAGGTCAGCGTAAATCAATTATGATTGGCGGTGTATTGATGGCACTTGGCCAATTTACAATGGCTCTACCTAACGGCTTCATCGGTTTAGACCAAGTGAACGCGCTGTACCTTGGTTTAGCACTGCTAATCAGTGGTAACGGTATGTTTAAGCCGAACATCTCAACCATGGTTGGCGATCTGTACCAAGAAGGCGATAACCGCCGTGACGGTGCTTTCACCATTTTCTACATGGGCATCAACTTAGGTGCGCTGCTTGGTGGCTTAATTTCAGGTGCTGCTGTCGATTCATTCGGTTGGAAAGCAGGTTTCCTAGCCGCTGGTATTGGTATGGTTATTAGCTTGATCATGCAAGTGACAATGGCTCAGTCTTGGTTGGGCAACATCGGTTCTGTACCTGCTGCTGCAAGAGCGAAAGCACTAAACAAATCTAAAGAAAAAGCGCCACTGACCAAAGAAGAGTTCGACAGACTAAAAGTGATTCTTATCATGGGTCTGTTCGTGATTGTTTTCTGGGCGGGCTTTGAACAAGCTGGCGGCCTAATGAACATCTACACTCAACAATATACTGACCGTATGATTGGTGGCTTTGAAGTTCCTGCTGCGTGGTTCCAATCTTTGAACCCATTCTTCATCATTACACTTGCTCCAATCATTGCTGCGTTCTGGGTGAAACTGGGTAAGCGTGAACCCAACTCTCCTGTTAAGTTTGCAATGGCATTGTTCTTCTTAGCACTGGGCTTTGTGTGCATGATGGGCGCGGTAATGGAGCAAGGCGGTGACCTAACCGTGAAAACATCAATGCTATGGCTAGTCGGTGCTTTCTTCTTCCATACCCTTGGTGAGCTTTGTCTATCGCCTATTGGCCTGTCGTTGGTCACTAAGTTAGCTCCGCTTCGCCTAGCATCATTGATGATGGGTGCATGGTTTGGCTTCAATGCGGTGGCAAACTACATGGCAGGCCTGGTCGGTTCTCACGTTGGTGAGCTTGGTGCTATGTCAATCTTCAGTGGTATTGCTATCACAGCAACGGTGAGTGCCATATTACTGCTGCTTTGTGCTGGTAAGCTTGTATCATGGATGCATGGTGTAGAAACCAACATGACGCTTGAAGCAGAACCAAAAGCAGAAACTTCGGTCGCTTAATAGCTAGATCGATTTCAAGAAGAAACATCAAGATCAAAAAGGGCTGCTCAATGAGCAGCCCTTTTGTTATCTATTCAATCGCCATATCAGTTAGCGATGAAGCGCCACTAGTTCAGCCATCATGTCGATGTGTGAGTCTCTGTCGTTCAGACACATAATGTAGCTAAAGTCCGAACCACCAGCGTCAATGAACGTCTCTTTACACTGGTCTGAAATCTCTTCCAACGTTTCCAAACAGTCAACTGAAAAGGCAGGTGCCATGATGTCGATCTTCTTGATGCCTTTACTCGGCAGTGACTCAAGTGTCTCGTCAGTGTATGGCTTCAACCACTCTTCTCGACCAAATCGCGATTGGTATGTCATGGTGATATCGTCCGCTGACAAACCTAACTCTGCCGCAAGCAGCTTTGTTGTCGCTTCACAATGCTGAGGGTAGATATCGCCTTCATCAGCCAGTCGCTTCGGAATACCGTGGAAAGAACACACTAAATGATCGGCTCTGCCATTTTTATCCCAATGACTGCGGACGCTTTCAGCCAATGCTTTTGCATAGCTTGGGTGCGCGTAGTAGTCGCGAATAAAGCGATAGCTCGGGATAACTGGCATCTGCTTAAAAGCTTTGGTTAAGCCATCAGAAACAGCCGCTGTCGTTGTACCTGAGTACTGAGGGTACAAAGGCAATACAATAACGTCTTCAACGCCCTGCTCCATCAGTTGTTCGATACCCGTCTTAAGGCTTGGGTTACCATAGGTCATTCCCAATGCAACCGGCATCTCTAATTTTTTCTCTAGCTTTTCCGCTTGTCTCTGCGAGTAAACGAGCAAAGGTGATCCATCATCCATCCAAACCGACTGATATAGCTTCGCAACCTTAGGTGAACGAATAGGAAGAATCACCCCATGCAGAATAGGACACCAAAGCCAACGAGTTAGGTTTACAACTCGCTTGTCGTGTAAGAATTCACTCAAAAATCGACGAACGCCAGCGGGGGTCGCCGCATCTGGCGTTCCTAAGTTCACCAGTAAAACGCCCTGCTTTTTATTATTTTCCATAGATACCTGAGACCAATATGTGATTTTCTGGAAAGTAATATACTAATCTGCATAAGTTTAAGATCATTGCGCCTCAATGAAAGTCTGAATAATCATTCTTCATATGAGATACACAACATCCACTCTCAATTGCTAGCCACTGCCGTCGGGTCTGAACCGTTCTGAATCATGTGCAATCAAGTTATATAGATTGGTATCGTACTAAAAATTGAAACAAAAAAAGCGACCCTTAAGGTCGCTTCCAATATATCAAATTCTAAAACTGGCTGTTAGCCAATTATGCTAGTGCTTTCTCAAGTTCTGCACTAACTTCAGCAACTTGCTTAGTACCATCAAACTTAAGGTACTGAGTGTTGCCTGCTTCAGCTTCTTTACCGTAGTAAGAGATTAGCGGAGCTGTTTGATCGTGGTATACACCTAGACGTGCACGAACTGTTTCTTCTTTGTCGTCATCACGTACCACTAGGTCTTCACCCGTTACGTCATCTTTACCTTCTTCTTTAGGCGGATTGTACACAGTGTGGTATGTACGACCAGAAGGAAGGTGAGCACGACGACCAGCCATACGCTCAACAATCACATCGTCAGCTACGTCAAATTCAACAACGTAATCAACAGCGATGCCCATTTCTTTTAGGCCATCAGCTTGTGGGATTGTGCGTGGGAAACCGTCTAGTAGGAAACCTTTCTCACAGTCATCTTGAGCGATACGCTCTTTGATAAGACCAAGGATAATTTCATCAGAAACTAGCTGACCAGCGTCGATTACTGATTTTGCTTGCTTACCAAGCTCAGTACCCGCTTTGATAGCAGCACGTAGCATGTCACCAGTTGAAATTTGAGGGATACCAAATTTGTTCATGATGAAGTTAGCTTGAGTACCTTTACCCGCGCCAGGAGCACCTAGAAGAATGATGCGCATGTTTAATCCTCTTATAAAATTATGATTTATACCGAAGCTCACTATCCCTCCATTCTTGCTCATTTTTAGGATGAACAGAAAGCGTTAAGTAACCATTGAGGCTAAGCAAAACTGTGAACAGAAGCAAAACGGTAAGTTTCGGTATAACGTTTAAAAATCATACAACTGGAGATAGTCGCTTCTTAGCCCCAGCTGATTAGGTCGAGCATTCTATCACATTAATATTCAATTTGGCTGAATTTACGACTAAAGAATGCATCGACAACATTTGTTGTGACGATAACGGTGACGTTGACCACGTTAGGTCAATTTTCAACGAAGTTCATAAAAAAAAGCCCGCATTTGCGAGCTTTTTATTGTAATTGTTGGCTTAACCTAAAGTCGAAAGACTAACGCTTTGTTAGTAGCTCGTTGATTGCACCCAAGAATTGTGACGGATCTTCCATTGAGCCCTTTTCAGCCAGCATCGCTTGACCAAGTAGCAACTCAACCCAACGACCAAACGCTTGCTCGTCTGCTTCGTCAGCCATCTGTTTAACCAGTGCGTGCTCAGGGTTAATCTCGAAGATGTACTTCACTTCCGGTGCCGCTTGACCCGCAGCTTCAAGAAGCTTCGCCATTTGCGTGCCCATTTCGAAGTCGTCAGTCACAACAACCGCAGGTGTTGTTGCTAGCTTGAAGGTCGTACGAACTTCTTTAACACGACCACCTAGGTAAGATTGAGTGCGCTCTACAACAGATTTGAACTCTTCTTCTGTCTCTTTTTGCTTCTCTTTCTCTTCTTCACCTTCAAACTTGCTTAGGTCTAAGCCTGCTTTAGTGATCGATTGGAACTGTTTACCGTCGAAGTCAGTCAGGTAGTTCATTACGTACTCATCAATACGATCGTACATTAGAACCACTTCAATACCTTTAGCTTTGAACTGCTCCAAGTGTGGGCTGTTCTTAGCGGCAGCGTAGCTATCTGCTGTCAGGTAGTAAATCTTATCTTGGCCTTCTTTCATGCGCTCAACGTAAGATTCTAGGCTGATGGTTTGTTCAGCAGAATCCACTTCCGTTGACGAGAAACGAAGTAGACCAGCGATCTTCTCTTTGTTCGCCATATCTTCAGCCGGGCCTTCTTTCAATACTAGGCCGAACTCTTTCCAAAACTCTAGGTACTTATCATTGTCATTCTTCGCCATGCGCTCAAGCATAGTCAGTACACGCTTGGTACATGCGCCACGAAGAGACTGAGTTACCTTGTTGTCTTGCAGGATTTCACGAGACACGTTCAATGGCAGATCGTTTGAGTCAATCAAGCCACGAACGAAACGCATGTAAGATGGCATGAACTGCTCTGCGTCATCCATGATGAATACACGCTGCACGTAAAGTTTCAAGCCACTCTTGTGGTCACGGTTCATCATGTCCCAAGGTGCTTTCGCTGGGATGTAAAGCAGGCTTGTGTAATCGTTCTTACCTTCAACCTTGTTGTGGCTCCAGGTTAGTGGATCAGCAAAGTCGTGAGATACGTGTTTGTAAAACTCTTGGTACTCTTCTTTCTCGATATCAGATTTGTTGCGAGTCCAAAGTGCTTGCGCCTTGTTGATCTGTTCCCAATGTTTCTCTTCGGTGTCTTTACCTTCGTCATCTTTCACTGCTGTGAAGATAGAAACAGGAATGCCGATGTGGTCAGAATATTTACCAATCACTTCACGCAGACGCCACTCATTTAAGAACTCTTTACCGTCTTCACGCATGTGCAGAACGATGTCAGTACCACGAGACTCTTTAGTGATGTCTTCGATTGTGTAATCGCCTTCACCTGCAGAGTGCCACTGAACAGCTTCATTGTTCGGCAGGCCAGCTGCACGTGTGCGAACCGTTACCGCGTCTGCGACGATGAATGCAGAATAGAAACCCACACCAAATTGACCAATCAGTTGAGAGTCTTTGCTTTGGTCTTCAGACAGCTTTGAGAAAAAATCTGCAGTGCCTGACTTAGCAATCGTACCTAAATGCTCAATAACGTTGTCGCGGCTCATACCGATACCGTTATCAGAAATGGTTAACGTGTTTGCTTCCGCGTTGAAAGAAAGTTTTACACCTAGATCTGCATCACCTTGGTAAAGGTCACCGTTCGATAGAGCTTGAAAACGAAGCTTATCAGCCGCGTCAGATGCGTTAGAGATCAGCTCACGTAGAAAGATTTCTTTATTTGAATACAGTGAGTGAATCATTAGATGAAGTAGTTGTTTTACTTCAGATTGAAAGCCACGAGTCTCTTTATTTTGCGTTGCCGTTTCGCTCATTTTTACTCCAAAACATCTATACTTTATGTTGAATAATCATAGGGGCGTAACACTTGATGCCACTCTTCTGTTCATTAACATGAGGATGACAAATGTAAATTCAAGGTCAAAAATCATAAAAACACTGTTTTTTTTATCTGTTTTTATTATCCTTGAGCCGGATAAATATAAAAGAACATAAAATAAGCCATGATTTGGTGAAGAATTAACGGAACTTCACCTGAGATTTGTCTATTTCTCCCCCCAAAACAATCCAAAATAGAAGAATTCAATGAGTAATATCGGCACAAAGTTTATTCTCGCACAACGGTTCGTATTCGACCCAAACAGCAATTCACTTGTCGATCAAATGAGCGACGGTGAAGTCGTACGTCTTGGTAGCAATGAAAGCCGCATTCTCTTGATGCTGTCAGAAAGGCCTAATGAAGTTATCACTCGTAATGAATTGCATGAGTATGTTTGGCGAGACCAAGGCTTTGAGGTGGATGACTCAAGCTTAACGCAAGCCGTATCGACTCTGAGAAAGATGCTCAAAGACTCAACCAAATCTCCTGAATTCGTAAAAACAGTACCTAAGCGCGGCTACCAATTTATTGCGACCGTTGAACGTTCTGCGCCACTGTCATCAAATGACCTGCCAGTAGCCGCTGAAATTGCAGAAAATGACGTTGAACCTATCCTAACGTTTGCAACGCCTGCAGCGACTGAACAAGCAATCACTGACACATTTGAACCTGAGCCAATTACAAAAGTTCAACAAACTAAGGTGGCAGTAGAACCAGCAACCGCTCCTGTTGTAGCTCCGGCTAAAAGCACCAATAAATGGTTAACATTTTGGTTACTGCTTGCCGCTTTCATCATGCCGATTTTCGTTTTAACGTTTACTACCTCGGTGGAGTCCGAGTTCACGGTTTTGACTGAAGTGGATGGTGTAAAGGTTCAATCACCGGTTAACCACCCAGACCTCAGCAGTTGGCTGCCAGCAATAGAAAAGTGTGTATTAAGTTACAACACGAGTCACACTGGTGTGCTAAAGCCGACAGAAGTGATCGCGACAGGTGGACAAACCAATAACCTTGCCCTCAACTACATTCACCCGCAAGATTACTCGAGCGAAAATGTAACCCTAAGAATTTACGCAAATCAGTCGGATGTAAACGACATTTGTAACGGTGGTAAGTAACATGAAATTAAAAGTATCGATTATCTTACTGGTTCTATCGGCATTTTTGAGTGGTTGGCTATATTGGAGCAGCAATGCAAAAGTAGAGCGCTTGCTCACTCAGCATGAATGGCAGTCGAGAATGGTGACGCTGATTAGCGATAACAAGCAAGCTGACTCAATAGGCCCACTTCGTAGAGTTGAACTATCATCGAATGCGAAATACCTACCAAATGGTACATATTTAAGAATGTCAGTGGTTAGACTTTACGGTAATCAAACTGAGCCTGCGAATGTCATCAACATCTCTGAAACGGGTCAGTGGGATATTAACGATAACTACTTACTGATTTCGCCAACGGAGTTTAAAGATGTGACCTCGGCTCAGCGCCAAGACTTTTCAGAAGAACAGCTAGAGCTGATCACTCAAGTCATTAAGATGGACGCAGAGCAAAGCCGCCGCATAGATATTGTTAACCCGAAGGCACTGCTACTGACTAGCTTAAATCATGGTTCTACCGTATTGTTTTCAAACTAAGATTGGATCGCTATTTACTGTTTATGAATAGCTGAATACCATGAAACGGTAAACCAATAGAAAAAAGGGGCATGAAGCCCCTTTTTTGTTAGCCGTTGGTATCAAATTACGGATGTAGCATTTTAAGGATTAACCATGAAAACGGAACAACCTAATCTGGCGCCAGCGAAAGAGACAGCAACAAAAGCCACAATCGCGATACACTATTGCCGTCAATGCAATTGGATGCTTCGCTCTAGTTGGTTATGCCAAGAGCTACTGCATACCTTCAGCGAAGAAATTGAACAAGTGAGCTTACACCCAGACACAGGAGGCAGGTTCGAAATCTTTTGTAATGGTGTGCAGATTTGGGAAAGAAAAGCAGATGACGGTTTTCCAGAGGCGAAAGTTCTGAAGCAAAGAGTACGAAACATCATTGCTCCAGACAGAGATCTCGGCCACGTGGACTCAAAATAAGCCTTTCACAGCCGATCCAATGATTTAAAGCTGACCACTCACGAGAACATCACCTTCAAGGCTAATGACTTTGAAGGTATTGTTTTCATAGATGCCATAGCTTGCCGCGTGTCCCTCTCGTGGGAATGTCACCGAGCTAGGGTTAAAGATAAAGATGTCATCTTGGTATTCGGCGACAGGAATATGGGTATGACCGTGTGCAATGATATCGCCCGCCTTCAACGCAGGGCGTTTATTGGTGTTGTACAAATGGCCATGCGTTAGGAAGATACGCTGGCCTGATTCTAATAGCACCCACGAGTAATCCATCATCATTGGAAAAGACAACAACATCTGATCCACTTCGCTATCGCAGTTACCACGAACGGCAATGATCTCTTGAGAAAACGCATTCAACTTATCTGCAACCGCCGGCGGGTTGTATCCTTCTGGAATCGGATTTCTTGGTCCATGATTCAGAATGTCACCCAATAGAACTAAATATTGCGCACCAGATGCTTGGTAGAGTTCTAATACCTTTTCTGTTGCTGGCAGCGAACCGTGTAGGTCTGAAGCAAAAAATAATTTCACACGTACTTCTCCATAAAATTTATGAGCCTATTGTACGTATCTAAATGCTACACGTCATCTCTCGCCATACCATTGATCACGATATTATTGTAACTAACCATACCTACTATCTTGTTATCACGAACTACTGGCGCACGACTGATACCAAAGCGTTCAAACAGGCGAGCGCAATACTTTACGTTCATCTCAGCAGACACGCTTAGCGCTGGCTTGGTCATGATCTCATAAACATTGGTTCGCTTTGGAGATCGGTTCTTAGCCAGTACTTTCTTGGCAATGTCATTCATCAATACGATGCCGTATTCGTCATCTTCGTGGCGTTTATCGACAATGATTGCCTTCACTTTGTGCTTTTTAGCCATCTCTATCGCTTCTAACACCGTGGTTAGCCCATCGATAATCACATACGTATTGGCCATGACATCGCCTACTCGGATCTTTTCACTGGTACTCATAGCTCATCCTCCACAACCTTTGTTAACGTCTCGACTTGATGCGCAACCCCGACTGCGTCTTCAATATCGATCTGCACCGCTATACCTTGTCCTGACTCCTGGTCAAACTCGCCGACTTCGCCAATAGTTTCAAGAATATGCCTCGCTAAGTGTTCCTCAACCACAAACAGCAACACATCTTTTTGCACCTCTAACGTTAAGCCAAAGAAGGTAGTTTTTTGGTTTAAGCCCTGCCCTCTGGCATTATTAATCACGGTTGCTCCGGTTGCGCCCGCATCACGCGCGGCATCGAGCACACTGTCTGTCTTGCTCTCTTCTACAAACGCTAAGATAAGTTTAAAGCGCATCTTTGCTCTCCTTAGAGGTGTGTAAACGGTTTAACCATTGTGTTATTTGGGCATAGCTCATCACTGAAATAATCGGAAACAAGCTGGCAAAAGCGATCAATCCAAAACCATCAATGACAGGGTTTCTTCCTGGTACGGTTGAAGCAAGCCCAAGCCCGAGCGCTGTCACCAAAGGGACTGTCACCGTTGATGTGGTTACACCGCCCGAGTCATAGGCCAATGGAATAATGAGTTTTGGGGCGTAAAAGGTTTGAATGACCACGACGACATAACCAAAAATGATGTAGTAATGGATCGGGTCTCCAGCAACAATCCGATAGCTTCCAAGCGAGATACCAATAGCGACACCCAATGCCACGGCGATTCTCAGCCCATTAACACTGATACTGCCGCCCGAGACTTGATTCGCCTTAATTGCCACAGCAATCAACGAAGGCTCGGCTATCGTGGTGCTGAAACCAATACAAAACGCGAAAAGATAGACCCAGTAATAATCAAACCAAACCAAAGCAAGGCCAGAGCTGACCTTAAACTCAGTCAGGAAACTTGGCTCGGTCAGTTGCATGGCCATCGTCTCCCCTAAGGGAAACAGTGCAAGTTCCAATCCCATCAAGAAAAGAGACAAACCAAGGATGACGTAAAAGAAACCAATCAGCACCTTAGCTAAATTGTTCACAGGCTTACGTAATACCGCCAACTGAAAACCAAAGATGATCACCGCAATCGGAATTACATCCATCACGGTACCTAAAAAGGTGTCGATAAATTGCTGCACACTGATCATGTCACCACCATCCCATAAACCATGACAAACATCATCGGCAACAACGAAGCAAATGCAATCAATCCAAAGCCATCAATCATAGGATTTCGTCCTTTAATCGCCGAGGCTAACCCCACCCCCAGTGCTGTCACCAGTGGAACGGTGATCGTCGATGTTGTCACTCCACCAGAGTCATACGCAATCCCAATAATGTTTTCCGGAGCAAATGCAGTAAGCACCACAACTCCAATATAGCCACCGATGATCATGTACTGAATTGGCCAACCTTTTAAGATTCTCAGCACACCGAGTAAAATAGCGATACCGACTGACAGTGCCACTGTAAAGCGCAGGCCATCGGCATACTGCTCCATTTCATCTAACGTATTGGGGATTACACCTCCCTCAGCTGCCACTTCTGCGGCTTCGGCAGCGACTGCGGTTAACGCTGGCTCGGCTATGGTGGTACCAAAACCCAAACAAAAAGCGAAGATCAATAACCAGAACACACTCCCCTTTCTGGCAAATGCTTGAGCCATCGATTCGCCAATCGGAAATAACCCCATTTCAAGGCCAAAGATAAAGAAAGTAAGTCCAAAAACGACGAGCACTAAGCCGGTTAGAATAGATAAAAGATGAGGAAGTGGCTCTTGTAAGACAGCAAGCTGGAAGAAAGCGATTACCGCCACGATTGGCAATAGATCCCTCATGCTACCTAACATGGACCGAAACAAAGCAAGCACCGCCGTCATCGCAATTCCTTGTCGTTGGTTATGAATTAATAATAATCATGGCAAATCCTTATCATTGCTTATGTGACAAATATTACGCAGTTGGTAACATATCCGAGTAAAGTGCATAAGTGTGATAACGGTACACATCCTGACTTGATGAATTTAATTTCACTCCTTTGTAAATTGAAAAAGGCGTAATTTGGGCATCACACGATTGAAACCTTATGATCGTTATAGTGATTTTTTCGTATTGATTGGCGACTAAAAACGAGCCATGTCTATAATTATGTTTAATAGGGAGATTGGTATGAAGATATTGTTAACGGGTGGTACTGGATTTATTGGCTCTGAATTGGTCAAGAGTTGGAACACTGACGACGTGACATTGCTGACGCGGAGTCCTGAAAATGCGAAGCAAAACCTAAATCACCTCAACCAGAACAACCTTCATTACATTCAATCCCTTGATGAGCTCAGTGATCTCAATGACTTTGATGTGGTGGTCAACCTCGCGGGTGAGCCGATTGCCGATAAGCGTTGGAGTACAGAACAAAAAGAGAGGATCTGTAACAGCCGCTGGCACATCACTGAAAAGCTGGTCGAATTAATTCATGCCAGTAGCAACCCGCCACACGCTTTTATTAGCGGTTCAGCCGTGGGTTACTATGGCGATCAACAGCAGCACCCGTTTGACGAGTCACTGCAAGTAGAAGATGAAGGCTTTCCTCATAAAGTCTGTGCCCACTGGGAAGAGATAGCCAAGAGAGCACAATCAGAAAGCACACGCGTGATACTACTGCGAACAGGGGTTGTACTTGGCGAGAATGGCGGCGCACTCAAGAAGATGCTATTGCCTTATAAACTCGGCGTCGGTGGTCCAATAGGTTCAGGTGAGCAGTACATGCCATGGATTCACATTCTCGATATGGTGAGAGCCATCAATCACTTGTTGTCTATCCCTCACGCTCAAGGGGAATTCAATATGTGTGCCCCTCACCCTGTGACCAACAAACTGTTCAGCAGCACGTTAGCGAAACAATTAGGCCGACCGCATTTCTTATTCACGCCGAAATGGGCAATGTCGATTCTCATGGGGGAATCATCTTGTTTGCTATTTGACAGCATTCGCTCCAAGCCGAAGAAACTCACTGAGATGGGATTCATCTTTAGTTACTCAAGAATCGAGCCAGCACTAAAAAACTTGTTACAACATCAAGACTAATTCTTTACCCTAGAGCGATAGAGACTCTAATAAAGGATTAAGTGTGAACAAGTCGATTCTGATTACCGGTTGCTCAACAGGTATTGGCTATACATGTGCTCATGCACTTCAAAAGCGTGGTTTTCATGTCATTGCATCTTGTCGTGATCCACAAGATGTTCAACGCCTTCAAGATGAAGGCCTCACCTGTATTCAATTAGATCTTTCCAACCAAGAAAGTATTGAGCATGGCGCCAAGCTTGCTATTGATCTCGCACCTAATGGATTGTATGGATTATTCAATAACGGTGCTTACGGTCAAGCAGGTGCGCTAGAAGACTTACCGACCCAAGGACTCAGAGAACAATTCGAAACCAACTTCTTTGGTTGGCATCATCTCGTCTGTCAGATCCTTCCGCACATGCGCGAGCGTGGCGAAGGTCGAATCGTACAAAACAGTTCCGTATTAGGTTTTGCAGCCATGAAGTATCGTGGTGCTTATAATGCTTCTAAATTCGCGATTGAGGGTTGGACAGATACCTTACGATTAGAACTGCATGGCAGCGGTATACAGATCTCATTACTGCAACCAGGGCCAATTGAGACTCAATTTAGAACCAATGCCTTGAAAGCGTTCAATAAATGGATCAACATTTCTGGCAGCGCCCACCAAGACGCTTACCAACAACAAAAAGATCGACTCGAAAAAGAATCATCGAATAACGCTTTTGTCCTGCCTCCAGAAAGTTGTATTGAGCCGGTATTCCATGCTCTCACCGCCGACAAACCCAAGCTAAGATACCGAGTTACGACCCCGACTAAAGTGTTCGCGGTATTGAAAAGGATTCTACCGAGTCGCTTGCTAGACCCTATTTTGAGAAAAGCTGCATAAATTACTAACTTTGAATGCAGAGTCGCAAACTTTGATGTAACGATGTAATTTTTCCGTAACAATAAGATGTCATGATTATCCTATCCCATCAGTTATTCCCAATTGATGGTTCTACTCTGGAAATCTCATGACTTTAAACCGCCTTAATTGGGTAGGTGTGGGTCTGGCAATTACGCTGTTTATACTGTTTTGAGTATCTCACGCAACGCCTCACTGACTACCTCGATGATAACGCTATGCCTTCCATGTTGAGATAACAATTATATCAACATCGAAGCATAGCGTTTTTCTATTTTTGGTTCTTTTTATCCGAGATAACCGAGTTAGATCTTGAAGTTACCGACTAATCCCCCCATATTTGCAACGTATCCACAAAACAAACCTCAAGGAACGTAAATGCAATCTCCGCATATTGTTGAACTTAATGAGCAGAACTTTCGTCAAGTATTAGAAGGTTCGATGCAGACCCCTGTACTCATCCATTTTTGGGCACCAATGAGCCAAGAGAGCGCCCAAGTCATTCCTGAACTGCAAACTTTAACTCAGCAATACAACGGTGCCTTCACCTTAGCCCTGCTCAATTGCGAACAAGAGCAAGCTATTGCTAGCCAGTTTGGTGTTCAAACACTGCCTACTATTGCACTGTTTGTTAACGGTCAGCCAGTCGATGGGCTCGGTGGCCCTCAAAGCATAGAAGCTATCGTCGATATGCTCAGCAAGCACCTTCCTAGCCAAGATGAACTTGCTTTGCGTCAAGCTCTTGAGCAAATGCAAGCTGGCGAGCACACACAAGCACTAGCAGCAATGCAGCAACTCCCAGCAGAGCTGACGAATAAAGGTGAAGTAAAACTGGCGATCGCAGAGTGTTTGTTAGAAACGCAACAATTTGACCTTGCTGAAGCTCAGCTAGCAACCATCCCTCTTGAGTACCAAGACAACTATTACAAAGGCTTAGTCGCAAAACTTGAGCTTCACAAGCAGGCAGCCGACAGCCCTGAAATACAAGCATTAGAAGCCGCTCTTCAGCAAAACCCGAGCGACGCTAAAACGGCATCTGAATTAGCATTGCAATATCACCAAGTGAACCGCAGTGAAGAAGCTATGGATCTATTATGGTCTTTCCTAGCCAAAGATCTTAATGCTCTCGATGGTGACATGAGAAAAGAGTTCATGGACATCTTGAGTGCGCTTGGACAAGGTAACCCAGTTGCCAGTAAGTACCGTCGACAACTGTACTCTCTGCTTTACTAGTTAAACCTAAAAAGCGTTAGATTAAACATCGAAAATTGACAATTCAATCAATTAGTTCATCGCATAATAGAATGTAAAATGGGCCATAAAATCAATATTTTATGGCCCATTTCTCGTTTATAAATTTGCTCAGAATTTAAATATGAGCCAGTATCAATACTGAACTATCAAAAACTTAAACTTGCAAAGGACTTTGTATGCCTATTGATACCTTGATTACTATTGGCGTCTTTACTGCCGTCGCACTGTTATTTATCTTCGCTGGTGTAAAAACCGTTCCACAAGGCAACAACTGGACCGTTGAACGCTTCGGACGATACACACATACTCTCAAACCGGGTCTTAACTTAATCATTCCATTTATTGATAAAGTTGGACAGCGCATCAGCATGATGGAGCGTGTACTCGACATCCCAGCACAAGAAGTCATCTCTAAAGACAACGCGAACGTAGTTATTGATGCGGTGTGTTTTGTTCAGGTTATCGACGCCCCTAAAGCAGCTTATGAAGTAAATGACCTTGAGCACGCGATCCGTAACTTAACCCTCACCAATATCCGTACTGTACTTGGCTCAATGGAGCTGGATGAAATGCTCAGCCAGCGTGACATGATCAATACCAAATTGCTTAACATCGTCGATGAAGCAACTAATCCTTGGGGCGTAAAAGTTACGCGTATTGAGATTAAAGACGTACAACCACCAGCCGATCTTACCGCTGCAATGAATGCTCAGATGAAGGCAGAACGAAACAAACGTGCTGATATCTTAGAAGCAGAAGGCGTAAGACAAGCAGAGATCCTAAAAGCAGAAGGTCACAAGCAGTCAGAAATCCTGAAAGCGGAAGGTGAAAAACAAGCTGCAATACTTCAAGCCGAAGCTCGTGAACGTGCTGCAGAAGCAGAAGCGAAAGCGACAGAAATGGTATCGACGGCGATTGCTCAAGGCGACATGCAAGCTGTAAATTACTTTATAGCACAAGGCTACACCGACGCACTGAAATCAATTGGCCAAGCAGAAAACGGCAAGATCATCATGCTACCACTCGAAGCAACTGGCCTTATGGGCTCTGTAGCGGGTATCGCGGAGATGTTTGCACATAAGAATGACAAAGGTAGTAAGGACTAACTTATGGTCGAATTACTAGAACAAGTAAACCACTGGCATTGGTTAGCGTTTGGTCTAGCATTGTTAGCGCTTGAGCTAATTGGAACCGCTGGTTACTTTTTATGGATAGGCATATCTGCCATGCTGGTCGGTGCCCTATTAGGAGCATTACCAATTGGTTGGCAGATGCAATGGCTGTCCTTTGCTAGCTTCTCTCTTATTACCACTTGGTTGTGGTGGAGAAGACAACTCTCGAATGACAAGCAATCGGATGCAGGGCGAGAGTTAAACCAAAGAGAAAAGCAATTGGTAGGTCAAACCGTTATTTTAAGTGAAGACGTAAAGAAAGGTAGCTGTCGAATTAAGTTCGGTGACTCTTCTTGGTCAGCAAAGGCCAGTCAAGATATTCCATCTGGAACCGAAATTAAGATTGTCGCTTTAGACGGAATCGTTCTAATAATAGAACCTTTATAAACAAGAGCTATATGAAGCCTGCATTTTCAATAAATGCAGGCTTTTTCTATTTTTGAACCTTAATAATATTCGAATTATCATTGCGATAGATTGAATTGAAAAAAAAATAAGTTCTTATTTCGTAAAGCTAAAAAGTTTGATTAAGCTAAAAAGGTATAAGAAAGCCAGATTTCTTGCCCAAGATATATATGAATAATTAGCCTGACTCTCGCTTAATTATAATTATTAAAAATGTTAAGTCCGTCCAATTTTTGAAATTTTCTTTCCCTTGTCCATACTTTCATTTATCTCAATCAGAGATAAACCTAATGGAGTTTGTATGAGACATTTTTTAATCATTCTAACGGCTATTTTCAGCTTATCATTCGGAAGTGCTCTCGCGAGCAGTCAGTCTCCTGGTAACGGAAACATGGGGCCAATTGTAAAATGCTCAGATGGTAATGCAGTCACTCACGTACCATTGCTGATCTGTAAACATTACGGCGGAAAAGTGCTGTGATAGGAGACTAAAGTCAGGCTAGTAATGTAATTGCGGCCTGACGATTCTTTTTAGCTGACATAACCTAACTGCGGCCAGATAAATTGTTTAAGATAGGACATTCCGTTGAAGCATCACCAGGGCAATCATGAACCCAAGATTGCAGTTGAGCTTTCATCTTATTTAATTCAGCAAGCTTCAACTCTATTTCGTCTAACTTCTGCGTTGCCTTCTTTTTTACCTCGTAGCTTTCTCTATCGGGGTTCATTGCCAAATCAACTAGTGCTTTACACTCATCAAGGGTAAATCCAACCATTTTAGCTCTTAGTACAAACTCCAACTGTTCGATGTGAATCTCGCCGTATTGCCTATAGCCGTTTTCTGAACGATGTGGAGGACTCATCATGCCTTTACTTTCGTAAAAACGAATGGATTTCGCTGTTGTACCAACACGCTTCGCTACTTCACCAATATTCACAATCTTACCTGTAAGCCTAAAATGAAAAACCGCAGTACTGCTGTTATACAATACTGCGGTTGAAAAACATAGTTAGGGCGTAACGTTAAAGGCTTACTCTTGCTCTAACAACCAAATAATAGTTTGAGATTTTTCTTCACTATCTAGCTTGTTGAACCAGTATGAAACCATTTCGATCTCTTTTGAGCCTTCTAGTAATGCTGGGTTAGCGTTCTTACGGTTCTTGAATGCCCAATCTGTTACTGCAGATTGCTCTTCTTTGGTTGCTTCACCATACCAGTAATTCACCATCTCTTGTGCTTGTGATGCTTTTGGCTCTTCAGCAACTACTGCTGCTACTGGAACAGCCGCGACTGGAGCAACCGCGATAGCTGTATGATTATTTGCACCGTTATAAATTGTGTCGATATACGCCTTTGGTACGATAAAAGTCGTGCTCATGACTGAGTTTTGGCCTTCAAGCGTAAATTCTAAATTCTTTTGTCTTGCTTGCTGAATATCAGCGTCACTTAATGGAAACTTAATATATTGAGTCTTAGTACAGTGCTCGCTGCAGCTTTCTCTTGGTACTTGTCTATCTTCTAATTCTATCGTTTTACCAAAAAAACTAACCGTTTCGTACTCTTTGTAACTTTGGAAGTAACTCACGTCCATAGTAATTGAAGATTCTGGGGCAGTATTTGGTGTTACTTCTTTATTGTATGTAAAGTAAAGCGACGACTTGAGAATGTCTGCGCCTACATTTGCTCTATTTTCTGCTACGTAAGATTGACCGGTTACTTTAATGTAACCACCTTTGGGCTGCACATCAGCAACTGAGTCTGCAAAATTACTTTGTGAATCGAGTGAACTACAAGCTCCCAAAAATAATGATAATACAACTACACTAACTTTATTCATTATGACTAATTCCTTATGTTCACTATGGAAAAACGCTGGCAAACAAAATTTACCAGCGTTTTGATTTTTATCTAACTGTTTAAGCTAAAGATTCTAGCTTAGAAACCGTACTCAAGACCAACGCGAGTTACGATATCTGTATCAGCGTCACCAACAGTACGACCCGCTACACGTAGGTAAGGTACGAAACCGTTATGAACAGCCATTAGCTGACCAGAGATAGTGTTGCTGTCTGAGTTAGCATCTTTAGAACCATTTGTTTCAGACTCAAGGTTAGCTGCGTAACCTAGTTTGAAACCGATTGGACCATTCCAGTATTGACCAATGATTGAGTAAGAATCTTGAGTCACTTTACGGATTCCGTTATCTAGCTCTTCGCCTTTATATGCTGCTGCGATACCGAAACCAGCTGGTAGACTAGCTTCAAAACCTACGATGTATGCGAATGTATCGTCATCGTAACCAGCTACAGTATCAGTTAGGTAAATTTCACCTTTAGGCGTAGTTACGTTGCCGTTTGCATCTTTAATGTCTTCTTGAGCTACAACATACTCACCACCAGTCTCCGCTACTACACGAGTACCAGATTCAACCGCACCCATGAATGTTACTTTTTCGAAGCTGTACTTAGCACTTGCACCAACAAAGTTTGCATCACGAGTCGCTGCACCGCCACCGTTGTCGTTATCATCACGACCAACAGAAGCTGCAAAAGAGAAACCACCAAATTTAGCTGAATCGTAACGTACTTGGTTAGATTGACGATCGTAGTGACCGTTGATGCCGCCCCAATCGAATACAGAACCTAAACCAGGGTTAGAGAATGGCCAGTCGACGATTTCGTATAGTGGTGTAAGAACACGACCCACACGAAGGTTACCCCAAGAGCCAGAAGCACCAACGAACGTATCACGGAAACCTAGAACACCACCTGAAACGCCACCGTGAGACCAGTCTGTGCTATCTACGTAGCCAGATTCGATCTGCATTGTGATAGTAACGTCTTCAAACATATCTTTGTGAGCACGGAAGCCGATACGAGATTCGTTCTCTACTGCGTAACCAGAGCTAGAGTCATTGTTGTCAGTTGTGTTGTAGTTCACTAGAGAGATAGCTGCAACACCGTAAACGTCAACGTTGAAGTCAGAGTTGATACCAACTTCTTTCGCCATTACGCCTGTCGATAAAAGTGCAACAGATGCACCTAGTAGAGTACGTTTGAAAATTTTGTTTTCCATGGAATAAAACTCCTAAAAATGGATATAGCTGTTTGAATATTCCCCGCCTAAAGTTGGCCGCCGTAGAGAGAAATACCTTTTCTTGTTTGAGAACCCTAAACTCTGAATTCTCTATTTCCTTTCTGGTTATACACATCATGTGCATCCATGGCATTAAGACTAACTTCGCCCTCAAAAAGATCAATGAGAACTTAATTTTCATCTAAAAAAATATGAGTTGGTGCAAATTTAATAGGTACTTAGTGATCCAGATCGATAAATAGAAAAATCCTCACCAAAACAAAATCAACACCAATAAATTCAATAACTTGAGGTAATCATCACTTTGTAAAAATAGATATGACTCGCATTTTTTATACAACTACAATGGTATTTCATTAATATTGAGCAGCGTCACTGTCCTGATTTTAGAGTTCGTATAGGAACAAAATTCTCAACAATTAAAAAGCCCACATTTTTATATCAGAAACAAAAAAGGCACTCCCTTGAAATGAGTGCCTTTGAGCTTTTTTTATCTGTATTTACTTACGAAATAAGGGCTATTAGATCTTCTTCTGTTCTTATTTCGATACCTAAATCTTGTGCTTTAGTTAATTTAGAACCCGCAGCTTCACCGGCAAACAAGATGTCCGTTTTCTTCGATACGCTACCCGTCACTTTCGCACCTAATGCTTGTAACGCAGCTTTAGCTTCACTTCGACCTAATTGCGACAATGAGCCTGTTAACACAACGACTTTACCTTCTAATGGTAGCTCTTGGTCATCGGCAGCTTCTTCGATGATTGGCCAATTCACACCTAGCTCTATCAGCTGATCGACGACCGCTCTGTTTTTCTCTTGTGAGAAGAAGCTGGTGATATGGCTAGCAACGATGTCACCAATATCTGACACTTCAACTAATTGTTCATGAGTAGCTGCTTGAACCAGTTCCAACGTCTTAAAGTGTTGCGCTAAGTTCATCGCAGTCGCCTCACCGACTTCACGAATACCGAGTGAATAGAGGAAACGCGCTAACGTCGTGTCTTTAGCTTTATTCAACGCACTCACGACGTTCTGTGCCGATTTAGGCCCCATTCGGTCAAGAACAGTAATCACGCCAGCACTTAGCTTAAATAAATCAGCAGGTGTTTCGACCATTTCACGGTCCACAAGCTGCTCAATAACTTTCACGCCCAGTCCATCAACGTCTAGCGCCTTTCTAGAAACAAAGTGTTTAAGTGCTTCTTTACGCTGCGCCTGACAGACTAAACCGCCAGTACAACGCGCTACAGCTTCACCTTCTACACGCTCAACCGCAGAACTACATACTGGGCAAGCATCAGGGAAAACAATGTCTCTAGCCGTTTCAGGGCGACGATCTAGTACAACAGCCACTATTTGTGGAATAACGTCACCTGCACGGCGAATAATAACGCTGTCGCCTACCTTCACGCCTAAACGCGCAATCTCATCGGCATTGTGTAAAGTGGCATTGCTGACCGTCACGCCACCAACGAAGATAGGTTCAAGTTTAGCAACCGGCGTAATAGCGCCAGTACGGCCCACCTGAAATTCAACGTCATTGAGCAGTGTAATCTCTTCTTGAGCTGGGAACTTATAAGCAATTGCCCAACGTGGCGCTCGTGCAACAAAACCAAGCACTTCTTGAGCCGCGATATCGTCGACTTTGATAACAACGCCATCAATCTCGTAAGCCAGAGCATCACGACGAGTCATAATATCTTGGTAATAGGCTTTCACGTCTTCGAGAGAGCTCAGTTGCTTAGTCTCGGGGCACATAGGTAAGCCCCAACCTTTAAGCTGTAAAAAGCGTTGGTAGTGACTATTTGATAGCTCAGCGCCTTGTACAACACCGACACTGTATGCGTAGAAAGCTAGCGGACGTTTCGCAGTAATACGGGAATCAAGCTGACGCAGGCTACCTGCGGCGGCATTACGTGGGTTAACAAATACTTTCTCGCCTTTCTTCAACGCCATCTCATTCAACTTATCGAAACCCGCTTTTGGCATAAACACTTCGCCACGAACTTCAATACGCTGCGGCCAGCCTTCACCTTGTAACTTAAGTGGGATAGAGCTGATCGTACGCACGTTTTCAGTGATGTTTTCACCCGTCGCACCGTCACCACGTGTCGCAGCCTGAACTAAAATACCATTCACATAGAGTAGGCTAACTGCAAGGCCATCAAGCTTAGGTTCACAACAGAAAGTCTTGAGGTTAGCGGTTGGCGCTCTATCAGACATTCGCTTATTGAACGCATCCAAATCTTCATCAGAGAAAGCATTGTCCAGAGAAAGCATTGGGATCTCATGAGTCACTTGAGTGAAACCATCGAGAGGCTGACCACCAACACGTTGGCTCGGAGAATCTACCGTCACTAGTTCCGGGTTCTCTTCTTCGATCTTTAGCAATTGCTGCATTAATCGATCGTACTCGACATCAGGGATCTCAGGGCTATCTTCTACGTAATAACGAACGGCGTGATAATGCAGAGTTTCTCTTAACTGCTCTAAGGTAACTTGAATCGATTCTTTCATATCATTCTCTATCGTGATTGAAATATCAAAAAGGGCTCCCTTAGGAGCCCTTTTCTATAAATATAGATTATTTACAAGGCTAAACAATACGGCTAGGTATTCGATGCCGTCATAAAGTCTCTGATTTGCTTGCGGTAGTCAGATAAACGGTTTGGTGTCATTAAGTTGCGTGACTCATCCAACACGTTTCCGCCCATATCGTCGGCAATTTTCTGCGCCGTACTCAGCATCACATTGAAGTTTTGATCAGCTTGACCATAACAAGGCAACGTCATAAAGAACGAAATACCTTTAGTCGTGAAGTCAGCAGGATCATCATGTTCTAGCGTTCCTGGCTGCATCATGTTTGCAACGCTGAAAATAACCTTTGGTGCATCTGTAGATTGTGCAAAGCAGTGGTAGATAGACATCTCACCATAAGTTAAACCGTTGTTCTCCATGCTGCGGAAAAGTTCAGTACCAACGAATGGGATCTCTCCAGCACAGTGAACATTAAGAACGATCACTTCTAAACCAAGTTCTTCATCTGGTTTTGCTTCTTCAACAGTCGCACTTTGCGGAGTCACGACTTCTTTCGCTACAACTGGCTCTCTTTGAGTAAGCGTTTCGTTTGGAACGACTGGCTCATCAACTGTTTCAGAAGGCTCTTCAAACGAACCGTACTGCTCTTTAAAGCCGGCATGGTTTTCTTTTTGCTCGTCAGTCAACTCAAAGCTTGGAACTTCAGGCTCAACGTCCTTCTCTTCCTCAATCACTTCAGGTTCACTTTCAACCTTAATTGGGTCTTCTACGCTGAAAGAAGGAAGATCATTTAATTCGATATCATCTTCGTAAGCTTCTTTCGCTTGTGGCGCTGTTAGCGGATCTGAGTCGATCAGCGGATCAGTATCAGAGGGTGAAACAGCAAAATCCGGCTCTTTACGTTCTTTTCGGATTATCTCAAAATCATCTTCTGGGGCGAATGAACGGTTTGGAATAGTTTCTGCTTCATCTAAGCTGTCGTTATCAAGCTTACCGAGCGGCTTATCTCCAAACTTTGCTTTCCCTTCTTTTTTACTCGTCCATAGACCATGGAACAATAATGCGGCGATAGCTAATGCGCCAACAATAATGAGTACAAATCGCAATTCCTGCATTTTTCGCTCTCAGCTTTCTTAGTCAACTAGCTATAAACACGCTGTCACTAAGTTGGGTTAATTTGGCTAATCTCACTACTCTATCAAAAGTAGCCACTGTTTTAGAACAACTTAATACAATTAGTTCCTTACATGGTGTGATTTTCACCACGCTTTTTTTCTTAATTTCGGTCGAGTACACTAGACATGTTTGCTATTTAACCAAATTCACATGTGACCTAATTTAAATATGACTATTGAATCTGTTCCCCGCTCCGGCTTTGGCTATTTTATTTTCGGAATAAAAATCGCTTTATCACCGAGCATTCGTAAGTTTGTACTAATGCCACTTATCGCGAACGTGTTACTCGTTGGTGGTGCCTTGTTTTATATCTTCTCCAACCTAAACACTTGGATTGAAGGTTGGATTGGTGCATTGCCAAGTTTCTTGTCGTGGTTGTCATACATTTTATGGCCATTACTTGTGTTAACCGTCTTGGCCACATTCTCGTATTTCTTTAGCACGCTCGCTAACTTCATTGCCGCACCGTTCAACGGTTTACTCGCGGAAAAAGTTGAAGAGTTGTTGAGCGGTAAAAAAGTTAATGACGATGGTTTACTTGATGTCCTCAAAGATACCCCACGTATATTAGCGAGAGAATGGCGCAAGCTTGTCTACATTCTGCCAAAAGCGATCGGTTTATTCCTACTTTTGTTAATTCCAGCACTAGGGCAAACCGTTGCTCCGTTTTTATGGTTCATTTTCACAGCATGGATGTTAGCGATTCAATACGCCGACTACCCGTTCGATAACCATAAAATCAAATTTGATGACATGAGAAACAATTTGAAACAAAAACAAGGTAAGAGCTACAGCTTTGGCGCGCTTGTTTCTGTGTTCACTACTATTCCAATTTTAAACCTGATTGTGATGCCCGTTGCCGTTTGTGGCGCGACAGCAATGTGGGTTGCTGAGTTTAAAGACCAAGCTCTACGTTCTCGTCTATAGTTCTCGTCTCTAACCCTTTCTACACTTCCTAGTTTCGCCTATCTTTTTGAAGTTCTGATTTCAATAAAGATAGGCGTCAATTCTGCTACATATCTATATGATATAACTTTTTAATCCTTTTACCTTTTTTTCAACTTGTTTAATCTAAATTCAAGCTGAACAAACATCGAAAGACACTAGACGGTAAAGTGATTGATATACTACGTTTAGTTCTGTCATTAAATGAAGGAATATCGCATGAGCAAGATCTACGAAGACAACACCCTAACGATTGGTAACACACCTCTAGTCCGCCTTAACAAAGTAAGCAAAGGTAACGTCCTAGCTAAGATCGAAGCTCGTAACCCAAGCTTCAGTGTTAAATGTCGTATCGGTTCAAACATGATCTGGGAAGCAGAAAAAGCGGGTACGCTTAAGCCAGGTATCGAGCTTGTTGAACCTACCAGTGGTAACACAGGTGTTGCACTTGCATTCGTAGCAGCAGCACGCGGTTACAAACTAACGCTAACTATGCCTGAATCAATGAGCCTAGAACGTCGTAAGCTGCTTAAAGCGCTTGGCGCAAACCTTGTGCTAACTGAAGCACCAAAAGGCATGAACGGCGCGATTGCTAAAGCAGAAGAGATTGTTGCTTCAGACCCAGACAAATACCTACTACTTCAACAGTTCAACAACCCTGCTAACCCACAGATTCACGAGCAGACGACTGGTCCTGAAATTTGGGAAGCAACAGACGGCGAAATCGACGTGTTTGTAGCGGGTGTTGGTACGGGCGGTACTATCACTGGTACGAGTCGTTACATTAAAGGTGAAAAAGGCAAAGCGATTACTTCAGTCGCGGTTGAGCCGGCTGAGTCTCCAGTGATTGCACAGGCACTTGCAGGTGAAGAAATCAAACCAGCTCCACACAAAATTCAAGGTATCGGTGCAGGTTTCATCCCTGGAAACCTAGATTTAGAGATTATTGACCGTGTTGAATCGGTAACTTCTGAAGAAGCGATTGAGATGGCTCAACGCCTAATGAAAGAAGAAGGTATTCTTGCAGGCATCTCATCTGGCGCGGCAGTTGTAGCAGCAAACAGAATCGCCGAACTACCTGAATTTGCAGGAAAAACTATCGTTACTGTACTACCAAGCTCTGGTGAGCGTTACCTAAGCACAGCCCTATTTGCTGGCATCTTTACGGAAAAAGAGAACCAACAATAATATGTGGTCAAATCAATTTTTCGTCCAAAAAAGCCCCGTTTAGGGGTAATGCCGATCAGTTAAAG
>NZ_JBFRKQ010000040.1:13929-62195 GCF_041469505.1 Vibrio sp. 10N.286.49.E11 | reverse complement strand
TTTTTAATGTTTACGAATTATGTTGAACTTGAGAGCGCTAATTATAATATTTGTAATTTTGTTACTAAAAATAACATTCGCTCCTATTTTATTTACCCAGTAAAATAATAGGGCTCTTGAAAAATACTTATATATTTCAATGTATTAAACACTTGTAAAGCATTGCATTTCTAGATTTGACATGTGATCCAAGACGTGTTTTGGAACTAAATTTCGTAAGTGACTAGAAAGTTAGTTCCCCATCAATATATATTTAGCGGCAGAAAATATAATGCAATACATGGTTACATTTTCGCAGGGTGCTAACATATAGGCTACGGGGGTGTGCCGTTAGAACCCAATATAATTATTTTATCTTTATCAGGAGCATAAACATGTTTAAGAACCTTTTTGCTAGCCTGCAGAAAGTTGGTAAGTCTCTGATGCTTCCAGTATCAGTTTTACCAGTTGCGGGTATTTTGCTAGGTGTCGGTGCAGCAGATCTTCCTTTCATTCCAGAAATCGTTTCAAACTTAATGGAACAAGCTGGTGGTTCAGTATTCGGTCAAATGGCACTACTGTTCGCAGTAGGTGTTGCACTTGGCTTTACTAACAACGATGGTGTAGCGGGTCTAGCTGCTATCGTTGGTTATGGCATCATGACTGCTACACTTGGCGTAATGGCTGGTGTAATGGGCGTTGATAAAATCGATACTGGTGTACTAGGTGGTATCCTAGTCGGTGGTGTTGCTGCTTGGGCATTCAACCGTTTCTTCCGTATTCAACTACCAGAGTACCTTGGCTTCTTCGCTGGTAAGCGTGCTGTGCCAATCATCACAGGTTTCTCTGCGATTGGTCTAGCAATCCTACTATCTGTAGTATGGCCACCAGTTGGCGGCGCTATCTCTGCGTTCTCTGATTGGGCTGCTCACCAAAACCCACAAGTGGCGTTTGGTATCTACGGTATCGTTGAGCGTTCTCTAATTCCATTTGGTCTTCACCACGTTTGGAACGTACCTTTCTTCTTTGAAGCTGGTACTTGTGTAAACGCTGCTGGCGAAACTCAAAACGGTGTTCTTACTTGTTACCTAGTTGCTGATGACGCATCTCGTGCAGCGGGCAATGGCTTCGGTCAGCTAGCTGGTGGTTACATGTTCAAGATGTTCGGTCTACCTGCTGCTGCAATCGCGATTGCACACTCAGCTAAGCCTGAAAACCGCGCTAAAGTAATGGGCATCATGGCTTCTGCTGCGTTGACTTCATTCCTAACGGGTATCACTGAACCAATCGAATTCTCTTTCCTATTCGTTGCTCCAGTACTGTACGCAATCCACGCTCTACTAGCTGGTTCTGCATACGTTCTTGCGAACACTCTAGGTTTTGTACACGGTACATCTTTCTCACACGGTCTAATCGACTTCCTAGTTCTATCTGGCAACGCGTCTAAGATGGGCCTAATGGTTGTATGTGGTATTGCTTACGCTGCAATTTACTACATCGTATTCCGCACTGTGATTAAAGCTCTAGACCTTAAAACTCCAGGCCGTGAAGACGAGACTGAAGAAGAGTCAGTTGCGACTGGTTCTGAACTTGCTGGTGAGCTAGTTGCTGCATTCGGTGGCAAAGCGAACATCACTGGTCTTGACGCTTGTATTACTCGTCTACGTGTTGCAGTAGCTGATACAGCTCTTGTTGACCAAGACAAGCTGAAGAAACTAGGCGCTGCAGGTGTTGTAGTAGTAGCGGGTGGCGTACAAGCTATCTTCGGTACTAAGTCTGACAACCTTAAGACAGACATGGATGAGTGGATCCGTAACAACGGTTAATTCTCTGATTCAATAAATTGAAAGGAGGCCGAAAGGCCTCCTTTTTTGTTTTCTGCTCTATGAAAGATCTATTGTGCTTAATCTCCATTAACTCAGATACTTATCATTCAACTCGATCAGTTGATGGTTGCTCTTAAATTTTTCGTGTCTTTTATCTTTTACCTAGCGATGACACCTTTCGTTATTATTCCAGTAAACTACCGCTTTTAAACACAGTCTGAGAATATTATGAAACATCGTTACTTGATCGGCCTTATGTGCTGCAGCGGAGCCTCGTTTGCTCACGCTTCTGAAGCTCCAGCTTTGGAAGTTGGACTTGCCATTGACCAAGACCTGAGTGTCGTTGTGGAATTTGATCAGAAATACCGTGCTACGATTGGCAATGACGGCGCTGCCTTTGATTACATTTTGAAGCGTGGTCAGTTCGAGACTGAAGCTCCGTTGAGCTGGTACGTCGGTGCTGGTGCTTGGGCTGAATGGAATGACGACTTTGGCTTACGCTTGCCGTTAGGCGTGAAAGTGAATTTCTACGAAGGTTGGAATGCTTACGCTCAAGTTCACCCTGAACTCGATATGTATAAAGGTGTTGAGTTGCAAGTGGGCGGCGCTTTAGGTGTTACCTATAAGTTCTAACCTGAACTAAAACCGTTTTAATAATGAAAAAACCAGCATTTAGCTGGTTTTTTAGTTTGGGCCGATCTTATATTTTTGCTTCATTGAGCCGCTTAGAAAGTAAAACTCAGTCCGACATTGGCTTGGAATTGGTTCATCCAGTCGGTATCAAAGCGAATGATGCACTCTTGCCCGTTATTTGGGATATTACAAACACCGGAGGTATCGTTGTCGACAACCGTGCCTAACCAACGTACTTGTGTGTTCAACGCTAGTCGGTCACTAAATTTGTACTCTAAGCCACCAAAGATAGAAGTTGAGAATCCATACTTATCTTTTGCCCAGTCTACATCGACGTAAGAAGCACCCAGGCCTAGCCCTAGATAACCCGACAACACAGGCGAAGCAGGGTAGTAGATGCTGCTTTGAAGGTGCAGGTATTGGGTGGAGGAGCTTAGGTTAAGCGTTTCTAATTCCGAGCTCTGATTGGAGTAGAAGAAGCCGATGCGTCCTTTTTCAAGTGGCGTTTCAATGGCAAAGGTGTAATTTTCAGAGCCTTTCATGTCATAGGTTTTACCGTCCTGGTCTTCGACACTGCCACCGCCGGTATAACCTACCATAGGTGTAATGATGATCTCCGGCGAAGCATACGCGCTTGAAACGGAGAGAAGCGTAATCAGTGCCATCATATTTGCTTTGTTATTCATGAGTATATCCTTATCCATACACTTACTAATTGTGATGGTTACATCAATATTGTGCGACTAATTTCGACGATTCTTGAAGATACTTCACACACCTGATAGTACTTAAATAGAGACTCGACAAATTAATAATAAGCCAGAGGTGTCTATGGACCATAATCTGAAAAATGCCCTACAAATTACCGTGTTTATCTACATGATCATTCTTTCATTTGGCTTTATTGCGATTGGTAGTTAATACCATCTATTGCGAGGCTGAGTTTTGATACTCAGGGAATAATGAATAGTGGGATTATAACCAATATTGATACAGCAATAGACTTGGATTATTACGCTAAGTTTATTGCTGGAAAAACAGCACTGGTCGCTCAAGGTGGCGGACAGAGAAGTATTTTTACTTCTGGAGTGCTGGATGCCTTTCTTCTCTCAAATTTTGACCCCTTCGACGAATTTTTTGGTACCTCAGCAGGTGCTCTCAACTTATGTGCTTATCTGTGCCGTGATAAAGGCCTTGGACGTTCTTTTGTTCTCGACCTCACAACCTCACCAGAGTTCTTCAATCTCTTTTCCTATATACGACACAGAAAGAACCTAGGATTAGAATGGGCGCTAGAACAAATCATGGCTTACCCATATAAGCTCGATCTGGATTTAGGGCGACAAACGCTAGGCGATCGCCACTTCTATGCGGCTGTAACGGATTCCAAAGACTTACGAGACCACTACTTCCCATTATTGGGCGAAGATTGGTACAAGGTGATGATTGCGACCTGTGCTATTCCTCGCTTGTACAATGACGAAGTCTTTATTGGTGACAGTGCTTATGTGGACGGTGGTGTATCGGCATGTATCCCTGTTCAGGAAGCGTGGCGAAGACAAGCCCGTTCTATTGTGGTGATTCGTACTGAGCCAGTCGTTGAGGAAGGCAATACCCATTTGGTTGAAGCTCCAGTCAAGGGATCTTCAGTCAAAGCGCCTAAACCAATCTCTGCCGAAGAACTGGAATGGTTCCGCGAATCTTTCGACAGTGTTCAAGGTCATTGGCAACAGAAAGTGGAACAGTGGAAAACCGACTGGACCTCTTTCTTCCAACAACAAATTATGCGCTCAAAAGAGCAGAAGCGTGACCGTGGGCATTTAGACCTGCTGAACGGTGGTCGCTGGCTATTTGGTGCAGATGATATTTATCGCTTAAGTCATTTAATCGGAGATAAGTTTGATTCAGGGTTGGCTGACATGCTGATGGTGCATTATCAGACCTACTCATTGACTCAGGATTTTTTGAATTCGCCACCAGACGACGCGTTTGTGGTTCAGATAGCACCTAGTCAAACGCTTAAATCGAGCTCATTAATGAGTCATAAAGATGATTTACTGCATGATTACGAATTGGGTTTAGAAGCCGGTTACCGATTTGTGGAGACCTATACCTCAACGGAAAACGCTCGCAACTCGCATATGCCACAGTTAGCCACTATTGCTGCGGGTAACTAATTCCCGAAGTTGATGAGCTAGCATGCTGTGAGCTCGTTATGCTGTTTAAGCAGATTTTAGTGAGTCGTGTTCTGAAATGAAAAAGGGTTATTGAACTTGGTTCGATAACCCTTTTAAGTTTTTGAGATTAGGCGAATCGTTTCGCCTTAAGGTCAAATATTAGGTGACAGGCAAGATTCTCATACAGTTGGTTGACCCTGCTACATCCATAATGTCGCCTTGAGTGACGATCACTAGGTCACCAAACTTAAGGTGTCCTTTCTCTTTCAAGCAAGTGAGTGTAGATAGTGCAATGTCAAAGCTGTCTTCGGCTTCTGTCTCGAAGTAGATTGGTGTCACACCTCGGTATAAGGTACAGCGATTAAGCGTTCCTTCGTTACGAGACAGCGCGTAGATCGGCATGTCGGCACTCAGGCGAGACATCATCAATGCGGTGCGGCCTGACTCGGTGAGAGTGACAACGCCTTTAATGCCTTCCATATGGTTTGCAGAGTAGATGGTCGCCATCGAAACGGTTTCTTCGGCAGTAACAAAGGTGCGGTCAATACGGTAATTGGATTGGTTATTAATGCCTGCCATTTTTTCCGCACCAATACAGACTTCAGCCATCGATTTTACGGTCTCGACTGGGTAGTCACCAGCTGCAGTTTCACCAGACAGCATCACAGCATCGGTGCCATCGAGTACGGCGTTGGCAACATCCATAACTTCGGCACGGGTTGGCATTGGCGCAGAAATCATTGATTCCATCATCTGAGTTGCGGTGATGACAGTTCGGTTAAGCGCTCTGGCACGGCGTATAAGCTGTTTTTGTACTCCGACTAACTCAGGGTCGCCAATTTCCACTCCGAGGTCACCACGAGCCACCATGACCACATCTGAGGCCATTATGATGTCATCCATGTTCTCAACTGTAGCTACTGTCTCTGCTCGCTCCACTTTTGCGACGAGGTGAGCTTCTAAGCCGGCTTCTCGTGCAAGCTGACGAGCATAATGCATGTCTTCACCATTACGAGGGAAAGACACCGCTAGGTAATCCACTTTGATTTGTGCGGCGGTGACGATGTCGCGCTTGTCTTTTTCTGTTAGCGCTTCTGCGGAAAGGCCACCCCCTTTTTTGTTGATGCCTTTGTTATTTGAGAGTGGGCCGCCAATGATGACTTCGGTATGAACGCGACAGCCTTCCACTTTGGTTACTTTGAGTTGAACACGACCATCGTCAAGCAACAGTATATCGCCGGCGGATACGTCGTTAGGCAGTTCTTTGTAATCAAGGCCAACGGCTTTTTGATTGCCTTCACCTAAACCTAGGCTGCTGTCGAGAGTAAATAGGTCACCTACGGCAAGTTGAATTTTGCCATCTTTGAATGTCGACACACGAATCTTGGGACCTTGTAAGTCTCCGAGAATGGCGATTTGAGTACCGTGTCTTTTTGCTATTGCTCTGACTTTTTCTGCGCGTTGTATATGGTCGTCGCTGGTGCCGTGAGAGAAGTTCATACGGACTATATTGGCACCGGCTTTGATGATCTCTTCAAGCACGTTACCTTTATCAGTAGAAGGGCCTAGCGTTGTGACGATTTTCGTTTTTCTTAATTCGGCTGTCATGAATACTCCTAGAGTGAGGCCAAGTAATCTTTTAAAAGACTGAATTAAGTATATGCATTAATTGATAATTTATTGGGAGCTAGGAGGATATTTCTTGATTTGCCTTTAATTATTGAATTCAGGGCTCAAACGCGATGTTTTATTCTGAAAATTAAGTCGCAAATTATCGATGTGGGTGTTAATTTTCCTCGAACTATTTGACTCGATACACAAAGATTTATGTATATACGTGATACTGGTCACGGCGATATACCAAGTGACTTCACAATTACTTCGCAAAGTAAAAAAATTACCTCGTTGATGATTTCTGGAGCGTAAAATGTACATGGCTCAACCGGGCCATATTGATCATATCAAACAGGTCAATGCTGGTCGTGTATATAAACTAATTGACCTTAAAGGTCCTATTTCTCGTATCGATCTGTCCAAGCAAAGTGAGTTGGCTCCGGCGAGTATTACTAAAATTACCCGTGAACTCATTGAAGCTCACCTTATTCACGAAACGACGGTTCAAGAAGCCACGACTCGTGGGCGTCCTGCTGTCGGTCTGCAAACCAATAACGAAGGTTGGCAATTTTTGTCGATGCGTCTTGGTCGCGGATACTTGACGATCGCGCTCCATGAATTGGGCGGCGACGTGCTTATCGATACCAAGATTGATATCCATGAACGTGATCAAGACGATGTGCTTGCGCGTCTTCTCCATGAAATCGATGAGTTCTTCCAAACCTATGCCGAGCAACTCGACAGGGTGACGAGTATCGCTATCACACTGCCAGGTCTGGTGAATTCAGAGCAAGGTATTGTGTTGCAGATGCCGCACTATAACGTTGAAAACTTAGCGTTGGGGCCGGAGATCTACAAAGAAACCGGTTTGCCAGTTTTTATTGCCAATGATACCCGAGCGTGGGCATTAGCAGAAAAGCTGTTTGGTAACTCACAAGACAACGACAACTCTGTTCTTATCTCGATTCACCACGGTTTAGGTGCCGGGATCATTCTTGATGGTCGCGTTCTGCAAGGACGTCACGGTAACATCGGTGAGTTGGGGCATATCCAGATCGATAAAGAAGGCAAGCTTTGCCACTGTGGTAATCGAGGCTGTTTAGAAACGGTGGCGAGTTCTCAGGCAATCCGTGAGCAAGTCAAAGAGCGATTGGTAAATGGTGAAGAATCAACGCTAACGGTGTTTGAAGACGTCACTATTGAACAGATCTGTGCTGCCGCTGCTAATGGGGATCCGCTGGCTGTCGAAGTGATTGAACAGTTAGGCCGTTATCTAGGTTCTGCGATTGCGATTGTGATTAACCTGTTCAACCCAGAGAAAATCTTGGTGGGTGGTGTTATCAATCAGGCGAAGAGCGTGTTATACCCGGCGATTCAAAAGTGTATCGAAGAGCAGAGTCTATCGGTTTACCATAAAGACTTAGAGCTGGTGGAATCTCGTTTTTATAAGCAGGCAACCATGCCAGGTGCTGCGCTCATCAAGCAGGCCTTATACGATGGCCAACTGTTAATGAAAGTTATTGAAGGTTAACCCCTTTTTCTCGTCTTGTAGCCTTACCTTGAACCTTTCCATGTACTTAAGCTTTGTATAACATCATTTGTTGTACTTAGTTTAAGCATTCTGTGCATTGGCGCTTTGCTTTAACCTATTGAAGTAGGCTATTGTAGCCACAGTTATTATTTGTCACTAAGGTGTTGTATGTCTGGCGTTTTAAATTCGGTTGATCAGAGAACCAAACTGGTCGGTGAAAACCGTCTGGAACTCTTGTTATTCAGCTTAAATAGTCGTCAACTATTTGCGATTAACGTATTTAAAGTGAAAGAAGTCCTCAAAGTGCCAGTACTCACTCGCTTACCGGGCTCTCATCATCATATTACGGGTGTTGCGTCTTTACGTGGTGAATCGGTGCCTGTTATCGATTTACGCAGTGCTATTGGCTTTCCGCCATCTCGTGCGGAGTCTCAAGAGAGCAACCTGATTATTACGGAATACAACCGAACCGTACAAGGTTTCTTGGTTGGGCAAGTCCGTAATATTGTGAATACGACCTGGACTGAAATTCAGCCACCACCGAAGACGGCGGGTCGTGCAAATTACCTTACAGCTATCACACATATTCAAGAAGAAGAGCAGCACAAGATCGTCGAGATCATCGATGTTGAGAAAGTGTTGGCTGAGATCATTGATTACGACGTTTCTATCTCTGAAGGTGTTTTAGACGAGCAGCTAGCCAATGAAATGGTTGGGCGTAACGTGCTTATCGTTGATGATTCTTCAACCGCTCGTAATCAGATTAAAGGTACCTTGTCACAACTGGGTTTGAACATTATCGAGTGCTGTGATGGCTTAGAAGCGCTAACCTTACTTAAAGGATGGTGTGATGAAGGTAAAGACATTAATCAAGAAATCCTGCTGATGATCACTGATGCCGAAATGCCGGAAATGGATGGCTATAAGCTGACTCATGAAGTACGTACTGACCCAAGAATGCATGACCTATTCATCACGCTAAATACTTCATTAAGTGGAAGTTTTAATGAAGCTATGGTTGAGAAAGTAGGGTGTAACCGCTTTATTTCTAAGTTCCAGCCAGACCTCTTGGTTGAAGTGACTCAAGAGCGAATGCGTCAGATTTTATAATTAATGCTGCTGTACGGTTTGTTTTGAGTGGCCTTATAGAAAACGCTTGCTAATATTCACGTGGCATATTTTTCTTAACGAAATATGCTCAACTACTAGCGTAATTTTTCACACACAATCTAAGGTAGTTCCTCTTAATGATATGGTTAACGTCTAAAGTCGTCATGACTTTGAGCTTATTACTGTATAGGGAATTTAAGAAAAGACGTACGGAAGCTGAAGTTGAGTTATAACTCAACAACTGGAATTGAAGGGAAGCGGATGCTTCCCTTTTTCGTTTTTCTTTCTCTCTTTTCTTTAGCCAATGATCGATTGAGAACAGTTGGTACTTCGCTAATGAAAATCCCGAGATTTGGTTTTCAAGCCAACAATTTCATCGGTAATATCGATAAGTTTTCCCGCGATAACATGCACGACTTCACCTTCTTTTTCTAATATCCCTTGTACTTTTAACGCCTTGGCTGTGAGATAAGCTTGCTGTTGAGCGCGTGCGGTTGCTCCCCATACCACGACATTAATATTGCCAGTGCTATCTTCCAGCGTAACAAAGGTGACACCTGCCGCGGTGCCGGGAGATTGTTTACCTGTGACTAATCCGACAACGGTGACCATAGATTTGTGTCTTTGCTGTATTAAATCTTTCATGTGTGTGAATCGACCTAATCGTCCTGCTTCTTCGAGCAAAGTGATGGGGTGCTTGTTCAATGAAATTCCGACACTGGTGAAGTCTTCGAGTAGATCTTGCATCTCATTGGGCTTGTGCAGTACATGTTCGTCATGTCCTGCCTCAGCATCGTCATAGGCTTGGCTAAACAGAGGTAAATCCGACGCCGAGTCCATGATCGCCCAGCGAGTCTGGAAGCGGTCTCCAGAAACGTTATGTAGCGCATTGGCTGATGCCAGTAGCTCGATATCTTTCTTATTCATCGATAACTGTTTGACCTGACTAGGGTGGCGATAACCGGATTGTGGGCGATTGGCGAGCACGCTTTGAATTCCATGTTCGCTGAATCCTTTGATTTGTCGCAGTCCTAAGCGAATCGCTAGACCATTCTGATGAGAGACAACCGTGTGGTCGTTTTGAGAAGCGTTCACACATATCGGAAGTATCACCACATTGTGTCGTTGTGCGTCTTGTACCAATTGTGAGGGGCTATAAAAGCCCATGGGTTGGCTATTCAACAGAGAAGCGTAGAAACATTCAGGGTAGTAGCACTTCAACCAAGCGGAGCAATACGCTAACACCGCAAACGAAGCGGAGTGGCTTTCAGGAAAACCGTACTCGCCAAAGCCGCATATCTGTTTAAAGATCTGCTCAGCAAACTCTGTCTCATAGCCGCGCTTTTGCATTCCTTCGATGAGTTTGTTTTTAAACTTAAAGACGTTGCCATTTTTCTTCCAAGCGGCCATTGCCCGTCTGAGTTGATCTGCTTCTCCGCCTGTGAACCCTGCAGCGACCATCGCGAGTTTGATCACTTGCTCTTGGAATATCGGTACACCTAAGGTGCGCGACAGTACTGATTCCACGTCTTTAGATGGATAACTGATTGGCTCAATGCCATCTCGACGCTTGAGAAACGGATGCACCATATCACCCTGAATAGGGCCTGGGCGTACGATAGCGATTTGAATCACCAAGTCGTAATAAGTCTTCGGTTTAAGCCTTGGCAGCATGCTCATTTGTGCGCGTGACTCAATTTGGAATATCCCGACTGTGTCTGCTCGCTGAATCATGCCGTAAACCTGAGGATCGTCCTTAAGGCGAGTGATCTCAGCAATGGTCAGTGATCGCCCGTGAATACGTTTGATCAGGTCGAAACATTTACGAATCGCAGAGAGCATACCCAACGCGAGCACATCAACTTTCAGCAAGCCTAAGGTTTCTAGATCATCCTTATCCCATTGGATAATGGTTCGATCGTGCATCGCTGCATTTTCGACGGGAACCAGCTCATACAAAGGCCCTGAGGATATGACAAAGCCACCGACATGTTGAGATAAGTGACGTGGGAAGCCGATAATCTCATTCACCAAGTGGATAAACTGCTGCCCCTTCAAAGAATCAGGTTGTAGCCCTAATTGAGTGAGCTGAGCCTGCCAACCTAAGCTTTTGTCCCTGCGATTGGTGTTCTTGATGAAGTAGTCGAGCTGAGTTTCTTGTAGCCCTAATGCTTTCCCCACATCTCTCACCGCACTTTTGAAGCGATAAGAGATGACTGTTGCAGCAAGTGCAGCCCTTTCTCTACCGTATTTTTTATAGATGTATTGGATGACTTCTTCACGACGTTCGTGTTCAAAATCGACATCAATATCAGGCGGCTCATCGCGCTCTTTACTGATGAAACGCTCAAACAGCACCGAGATCTGTCTTGGGTCGACAGAGGTGATTTCTAAGCAGTAACAGACCACGGAATTGGCCGCTGAACCTCGACCTTGGTAAAGAATGCCTTGGCTTTTGGCAAACATCACGATGTCGTGAATGGTGAGAAAAAAGAAAGGGTAGTCAAGCTCGTCAATTAATCCCAATTCTTTATCTATGATTTGTTGGATGTCGTCAGGTACACCTTGTGGGAAGCGAGCTCGTTTTCCTTTTTCGACCAACATGCGCAGATAACTCATGGGTGTCTCCCCTTGAGGAATCAGCTCACTGGGATATTCGTATCGCAAGCTATTTAAATCAAATTCACACAGCTCAGCGATACGGTTGCTCTCTTCTAGCCACTCCGCTTTGAAGATATGAGAGAGCTTATTGATACTCCGTAAACAGCGCTCGGCATTAGCGAGTAAGTGACTGCCCACTTCGGTAATGGGCTTTTGGTACTTTATCGCAGTGAGTGAGTGCTGTAAGGGTAAGCGGTTAGCATTGTGCATTAGCACGCCACCACAAGCTGTTATCGGCAGTTGATGATGTTGTGACAGCTCAACGCAGTAATCTGTGTATTGCTGGTCGGTTTGCTTTAGGTGTCTTTGTAAGCCAATCCACAACCGACCTGAATGATGCTGGGAGAGCCATTGCCCCCAGTGTGCGTCTTCATTTTTCTGTTGAGGAAGCCAAAGAATAAAGCAGTGCTTAGCTGACATGATGTCCCACTCAGAGAGCTGATAATGTCCCTTGCTGCTACGACGTCTCGCGTTGGTAATTATACGGCACAGCTCGGCGTAGGCTTGTCTGTTTGGGCATATCAAGACCACTTGGCACTCTTCATTTAGCCAAAACATGCTCCCGACAATTTGCTTGAGCGACAGTTTATGTTGCTTGATCGCAGAGTGAACCTTAACGATGCCCGCGACTGAGCACTCATCAGTAACCGCGAGTGCTTTGTAACGCAAGAAATCGGCCTGTAAAACAAGCTCCTCTGCGTGTGAGGCTCCCTTAAGGAAGGAGTAATTGCTTTGGCAAAATAGCTCTGAGTATTGCTGAGACATAACGTAATCTCACTTAACCATTGCGAGTGAACATGATTGAAAAGGGACGCTGAAATTGAATAAGTAGAACGGAGGAGCTAACAAAGTTTCTTGCTGACTTACGTTCTTACCGACTAGCTAAATAAGCCGTGCAAAAACCACTGCTTATCTGGCGTTCTAAAGACCCATAACCACCGACCGTTTTCACTGTGAGCAATAAAGTAGTCACGAATGATCTTCTCTCCGTCCCACCAGCCAGACACAATACGTTCAGGGCCTTGAGACAAGGTGACGCTTTCGGTTAAGGCTTCGGGCTCTGGCAGTAAAATACTGGGCCGGAGTCGTTGTTGATCGACGCTAAGAGCTATGGTTTGTTGCTCGCTCTCTGGGGGCGTTTGCCTTTTTGCCACAGATTTACTCAGTGTTGGGAGCGAATACTGATTGGCCTTTTCTGGCCTTGGGTCATGCTGTATTTTCGGTGTTTGAATACAGGCTTGCCCAAGCTTTGCTTGCAACAGTGAGAGCAAATCTAGCGCGGCAAGTGTTCCGGTATTACCATCAAAAAGATCATGGTAGGCCATTTGCGGTTCTCCATGACGAACCAAGCTGAGGGTCAGCCCTTGAACCGGTGCGGTGAGCTTTAGTGACTCTAAGGTGAGATGAGTAAGGTTAGCCCACTTTTCAGCAAGGTAGTCGCCCTGTGCTGAATAGAAAGAGACAGGGTGATCGTCTTTATCTCTAAGGTGCAGAGTCAGTGTTAGCTCAAACGCGACTCTGTCACGTAGCTTCAAAAAACACTCGAGTTGATTCAGTAATTTCAGCAACGGCTTTTCGATAAATAGGATGTTTTCAATATCAAACAACAGCTCCAAATATTGCTGGAAATTCTCTGGTGGGTGATAGAAATCAATTGGGTGCTTGAACTGGCCGTTTAGGCGACCGACATAATTGACCAAGTCGATATCAAAGCGGCGTGCGACCTCTTGCAAAGGCAGCTTTAATAAGTCTTCAACGGTATTGATACCGACACGGTTCAGGCGTTCCACTTGCTTGGTCGGTAGCTCACTGGAAATTAATGCTTGTTGATTGACCCAAGTTTTCATCTGCTCAATATTTTTTGTTGCTTGGTTGATCGCTTGCTTACCCAAAAGGATCGCAGAAAGCGGCGAATAACCCGTAGCGAAGCTGAACTGGATATTGAGCGTTTCTAAGTGGCTTTTGAGCTCATGCCAGTAGTTATCTAGCCCGTCGTAAAGTGACAGCATGTTAGAGGCTTTAATCAACAAACCATTAGGTGGCAATAACGCCATGTCGGAAGTGACCAGATACGCCCATTGAGCGATCTCTTTAAGCTTACTTTTCTCCAGTTCAATACTGTAAGGGTGGACGTGTAAGTTGTGGCACAAAGCTGCTGCAGACCCTAAGCCCATACCAAGCGAAATTCCCGATTGCAGCGCAGCTGGGTTTGCTTGCAGTACATGGTGATCTTTTTCATCCACGATGATAATAGGTTGTTCGCGTGAGTCTTCGCTCGAACCCAATTCATTAGAGTTAAACAAGGTATCCAACTGCAGAGATGGAAAGTGCAGATAAAGCCACAACATACGTTAGCCTTGCTTCGCAATAGGAAAAGCCAGCACAGTGTTACCAGACAAAGCGCGGTCTGAATTGTCTTCATAAACGACTTTCTCTGTGAGTAACGGCCAGTAGTGTGTCATGTCTAGAATAAAGCTGCCATACGACCAGCTGCCTTTTCTCTTAGTCACTTCAACCTTTAATCCCTGCGCGTGAGAAGAGAGTTTCATGCTTAAGGAAACGGGCAGGGATAATTGATTATGGCTGGTGGCTTTAAAGTGAAACTGCAGGCACTTACCGGTTTCACTGGCTGCTTGTAGGCGCTTTGTTTGGTGTATTTCTAGATCGGCTCCCCATAGCAATACAGAGTGACAAGCGCCGCTTTTGAGGCACTGCTCAGCTGCCCACAACGCATCGAGATCGCGTTGAGGCTGGATAACGAGAATGTTTTCTAATTCAATGCCTTGGCTGTTAAAAAACTCAGCACAGATCTTCCCTGGCGGGTTAATGAATATGGCCAGTTTTTGCGAGTTTTGTTGAGATAAATAGGGCGTCAGTAGGCGAAGCTCGCCGATCCCTTGTTGTGATTCAACTTCAATAACGCCGTGCGTCGGGAAGCCGCCATCAAGCTGTTTATCCAGTTGAGGATAGCCTGTTGAAGTGGTGCTTCCTTGCGTTGTTGATTGTAACCCTTTCCAGATTAGCTGGCGGTCTTGTAAGTTTTTTATTAGTTCATGCATAATTAAATACCTGTATATTTATACAGTATATTTAACAATGAAAAAGATGCAAAGAGAAATGATGAAAATTAACGGCAGTAATAGTTGATTGATTTAGATACAAAAAAAGCCGCTATGGAAGCGACTTTTTACTATTGGTCAATGATATCAGTTACTTAGGTTGAGCATCGATACATTGGCCATTAATGTCTGTCACACTTGGGTTCATTAAGTGTAGGTACAGTGGGATGATGTCGAGTGGCGTTTTCAGCTTGTTCGCATCTTCACCTGGGTACGCTTTTGCACGCATACGTGTTTGAGTACCGCCTGGGTTGATCGCATTAACACGGATGTTTGTGTCTTCAAGCTCATCCGCTAAGATCTGCATCATCCCTTCGGTAGCAAACTTAGAAATCGCGTAAGTGCCCCAGAATGCACGGCCAGAGTGACCAACGGTAGAAGAGGTGAATACGATACGACCTGCTTCTGCTTTTTTAAGTGCAGGTAGCAGAGCTTGAGTCATCAAGAACTCAGACTTCACATTGATCTGCATAACATCATCAAAGGTTTCTTCATCAATCTGCTCAAACGGGCTCAGAGTGCCAAGAACGCCAGCATTATGAAGTAGGCCGTCTAAACGACCGAACTGTGATTGAATGGTTTCAGCCATATCAACGTAGTTCTGCTTTGTCGCACCTTTTAAATCCAATGGGATAATTGCAGGCTGCGGGTAACCAGCGCTTTCGATTTCATCGTAAATGAATTCTAGGTTTTTAACATTGCGGCCTAACAGAATGACAGTTGCGCCATGTTGAGCGAAGCTTAGTGCAGCTTGGCGACCAATGCCAGCACCGGCACCTGTAACCAAAATTACTTTATCTTTGAGGGCATCTGTAGAGATTGGGTAATCCACTGTGCTTATCCTTCTTTCTTTTATTATGTTCGTCATTCCATTGATGTTTAATCACACAGATAACCGCAGGAATGATGAGAAATTCTTGGTAATCGTGACAAGATGGTTACAATACACTAATTCATACAATAGGGGATATGACATTGGAATTTTTGTTGGACTACGGCTTGTTTTTAGCCAAGATTGCGACCGTTGTAATCGCCATCATTGCAATTTTAGTGATTGCTAAATCTGTAGGTGGGAAATCAAGCGCGATTAAAGGTGAGCTGGAAATCACGAACCTATCTGAACATCATAAACAGACGATTGAACAACTAGAGCACCATCTACATGATGATGCTTTCATCAAAGCCCGTGATAAAGCAGAAAAGAAAGCGGAAAAAGAGAAAGTAAAATCACGCGGTAAAGAAGTGAAGAAAGCAGCGAAAGAGGGTGAGCTTGATAGTAAGCGTGAACCACATCTATTCGTTCTTGATTTTAACGGCAGCATTGATGCGAAAGAAGTGGCTTCATTACGTGAAGAGGTAACGGCGGTTCTGGCTGTGGCTCGTGAAGGTGATGAAGTATTGCTGAAACTTGAGTCTGGCGGTGGCATGGTTCACGGCTATGGTTTAGCGTCTTCTCAACTTGATCGTATCAAAGCGGCAGGTTTGCCTCTGACTATCTCGGTAGACAAAGTGGCGGCAAGCGGCGGTTACATGATGGCATGTATCGCAGACAAAATTGTATCTGCACCGTTTGCTATTGTTGGCTCTATTGGTGTTATCGCTCAACTGCCAAACTTCAACAAACTACTTAAAAAGCACGATATTGAGTTCGAGCAGCTAACGGCGGGTGAGTACAAACGCACGCTTACTATGTTTGGTGAGAACAGCGATAAAGCACGTGAGAAGTTTAAAGAAGAGCTAGAAGAGACACATGGCCTATTCAAAGACTTCATCCGTGACCATCGTCCTGCGTTAGATCTTGAAAAAGTAGCAACGGGTGAACACTGGTTTGGTACACAAGCACATGAACTTGGACTGGTGGATGAGATCAGCACTTCTGATGACTTAGTCGTAGCGGCATGTAAGGACAAAACGGTTCTAGCGATCCACTACGTACAGAAGAAAAAGCTTTCAGACAAACTAGCGGGCGTGGCAGGTAAATCTGCAGACAGCGTGTTGATGAAGCTGATTGAACGCGGTCAAAAGCCGATTGTTTAAGCTTATTGAGTTCTAGTTCTAGTTCTAGTTCTAGTTCTAGTTCTAGTTCTAGTTCTAGGCTTGGTGCCTTACGTTCATTTACAGACGTTTGAGCCTTAAAAAGAAAGCGCATAAGTCATCAGACTTATGCGTTTTTTTATTGCTCCACTTCCGAGCGGGTGACCACTATGTTGTAGGGGGAGCGGAGTTTTATACCAAACACTGACTTACTGTGATTGATATTAAATCTTGGCTCCATAATCATTACGTTTTGGACAAGTAGTCAGAATCTCTCTATGACCCGTATCTTTGAGCTCTTCCAAAATCACATCAAAGCCCCACAAGCGATAGAGATGCTTCATCACTTCGTCGTAGCCTTTATCAAGCGGGATGCGGTCGTGAGGCACATATTGCAGTGTCATTGAGCGGTCACCACGAACATCGACATTAAGCACCTGAATGTTTGGTTCAAGGTTACTTAGGTTGTATTGCGCCGCAAGCTTCTCACGAATCAGGCGATAGCCCGGATCATCATGAATAGCACTCACCTCAATGGTATTTTTACGGTCGTCGTCGAGTACAGAGAACAGCTTAAAGTCTCGAATGATTTTTGGAGAAAGGTATTGGCTGATGAAACTTTCATCTTTGAAGTTGTGCATCGCAAAGTGCACCGCTTCTAACCAATCACTTCCGGCTAACTCAGGGAACCACTCTCTATCTTCATCGGTTGGCTCTTCACAGATGCGTCGGATGTCTCTAAACATCGCAAAGCCAAGCGCATAAGGGTTTATTCCGCTGAAATAAGGGCTGTTGTAGGCGGGTTGTGCGACGACACTGGTATGGCTGTGTAGGAATTCTAAGATGAACTTATCACTCACCAAGCCTTCGTCGTAAAGGTGGTTAAGAATGGTGTAATGCCAGAAGGTTGCCCAGCCTTCGTTCATCACTTGAGTTTGTTTTTGAGGGTAGAAGTATTGGCTCACTTTGCGAACGATGCGAACACACTCTCGTTGCCAAGGTTCAAGCAGTGGTGCGTTCTTCTCGATAAAGTAGAGAATGTTTTCTTGAGGCTCGCTAGGAAAGCGGATCTTGGTCTCTTCTTCCTTACTTTTATTTTGAGGAACGGTTCGCCATAGCTCATTCACTTGAGATTGCAGATAAGCTTCGCGTTCTTCTTGTCTTGCTGTCTCTTCTGCAATGGAAATCTTCTCAGGGCGTTTGTATCGGTCTACGCCGTAATTCATCAGTGCGTGACAAGAATCAAGGAGCTGCTCGACTTCAGCAACACCATATTTCTCTTCACAACCACTGATGTACTTCTTAGCAAACAACAAGTAATCGATGATGGAACTGGCATCGGTCCATGTTTGGAACAGGTAGTTGCCTTTAAAGAAAGAGTTGTGGCCATAACAAGCGTGAGCCATTACCAGCGCCTGCATTGTGACCGTGTTCTCTTCCATCAGGTAAGCGATACACGGATCGGAGTTGATTACGATTTCGTATGCCAAGCCCATTTGGCCATGCTTGTAGTTTTGCTCGGTTTGAATGAATTTCTTACCAAAAGACCAGTGGTTGTAATTGATAGGCATACCAATGCTCGAGTAGGCATCCATCATCTGTTCTGAAGTAATCACTTCAATCTGGTTTGGGTAAGTATCTAAACGGTAATGCTGCGCAACACGTTTGATTTCTACGTGGTATTTCTCCAAGAGGTTGAACGTCCAATCTGGACCGTCAGGCAGCATCTTGTCGTTTTTCTTTTTTGCAGCTTTGTTTTTCTCTGCAACGTTTGATTTCGCTGTCATGGCAAACTCCCTTACGCTGTCTCTTTCTGGAACAGTTCTCTAAACACAGGAAAAATATCATCCACCGTTTTAATGTTTTTCATGGCGAAGTTGTCAAAGCTACTCTCGAGTTTTTCGTATTCGTGCCAAAGTGTTTGATGAGAGCGGCGTGTTATTTCGATGTAAGAGTAATATTGGCAAGTTGGCAGAAGCGTATTGACCAGTAACTCTTTACAGCGAGGAGAGTCATCAGCCCAGTTATCGCCATCAGAGGCTTGTGCTGCATAGATGTTCCACTCATTAGCAGGGTAGCGGTCTGCGACAATTTCCTTCATCAGTTTCAGTGCGCTTGAAACAATGGTGCCACCCGTTTCTTGTGAGTAGAAAAACTCATGTTCGTCGACCTCTTTAGCCTGAGTATGGTGACGAATAAACACAACATCGACGTTTTCGTAGGTGCGATTTAAGAACAGATACAGAAGAACATAAAAGCGCTTCGCAATATCTTTTGTGGCCTGATCCATAGAGCCCGATACATCCATTAGACAGAACATCACGGCTTGGCTAGATGGAATAGGGCGCTTCTCGTAGTTTTTAAAACGTAAGTCGAAGGTGTCAATGAACGGCACGCTTTCAATCTTTTTACGTAACTCGGCAATCTCTTCTTTGAGGCGACCTTCCTCAAAAGGTTGTGCCGGCTCCGTCATTTTAACTTGGTCAAGCTGTTCCATCAGTAGGTTAAGCTCGCGCTTTTTACCTGCTGTCATCGCGGTTCTACGAGCCAGAGATTGCTGTAGTGAACGAACGATAGCGATGTTGGATGGAATCCCCGCGCTTTGGTAACCAGAGCGGTGAGTTTTCCATTCGGTGATTTTGTTGACCTGATTTTTCTCTAGATTAGGTAGAGCTAAATCTTCAAAGAGAATATCAAGATACTCATCTTTTGAAATTTGGAAGGTAAATTCATCTTGGCCTTCGCCATCAGGGCTTGCGTCGCCTTGGCCTGAGCCACCACCTTGACCACCACCTTTAGGGCGTTCGATTTTATCGCCAGTGATGAACTGATCATTACCTGGGTGAACGCGCTCTCTTACGCCGCCTTGACCTTGGTGAAAGTTCGGCTCTTTGATGTCTTTATGGGGAATAGTGACGTCTTCACCTGTTTCTGTATTGGTGATTGAGCGTCGGTTAACTGCATCGGCCACAGATTCTTTGATTTGCTCTTTATGGCGTCGTAAGAAACGCTGTCTATTCACAGCACTCTTATTTTTGCCATTGAGCCTCCGATCGATAAATTGTGCCATAAGAACTCCCTCTCAGCTGATGTCGCGATCCTACTTTTTATACGGGTATAAGAGTTATTGGTTTACTAGAGCTATTCGTTTATTAGGGTATAAAGTTATTGGTTTGTACGAGCTGCTCACTTGAGCAGCTCAGTACGGTTTGGTTATGAGGATTTACGAACTCTTAGGTACCACTCGGATAGCAGTCTCACTTGCTTCTCGGTGTAGCCTTTTTCCATCATACGAGCAACGAAGTCGTCATGTTTTTTCTGATCATCCGTTGAGGTCTTAGCATTGAACGAAATAACAGGAAGTAGCTCTTCTGTGTTAGAGAACATTTTCTTCTCAATCACAGTGCGCAGTTTCTCGTAGCTCGTCCACACTGGGTTTTGACCGTTATTGTTGGCTTTGGCACGAAGCACAAAGTTCACAATCTCATTTCGGAAGTCTTTAGGGTTACTGATACCGGCTGTCTTCTCGATTTTCTCTAGTTCACCATTCAGAGAAGCACGGTCAAATAGTTGGCCTGTTTCTGGGTCGCGGTACTCTTGGTCTTGAATCCAGAAATCTGCGTAGGTGACATAGCGGTCGAAGATATTCTGACCGTACTCAGAGTAAGACTCTAGATAAGCGGTTTGAATTTCTTTACCGATGAACTCTACGTAGCGTGGCACTAGGTATCCTTTCAAGAACTCTAGGTACTTCTCGGCGGTCTCTTGAGGGAACTGCTCCCGTTCGATTTGCTGCTCAATAACGTAGAACAGGTGCACTGGGTTCGCGGCCACTTCGGCTTGGTCGAAGTTAAACACACGAGACAGGATCTTAAAGGCGAAACGCGTTGATAGCCCAGACATGCCTTCGTCAACGCCAGCATAATCTCGGTACTCTTGGTAGCTCTTCGCTTTTGGATCGGTGTCTTTTAGAGTCTCACCATCGTAAACACGCATCTTAGAGAATAGAGATGAGTTTTCAGGCTCTTTTAGTCTCGAAAGAATGCTGAATTGCGATAGCAGATCGAGTGTGCTTGGTGAGCAAGGCGCTTGGGATAGCTCACTGTGCTCAAGCAGTTTCTTGTAGATCTTAACTTCTTCAGACACACGCAGACAGTAAGGGACTTTTACAATGTACACACGGTCGAGGAATGCTTCGTTGTTTTTGTTGTTACGGAAGGTCTGCCACTCAGATTCGTTCGAGTGAGCGAGAATCATACCGTCAAATGGCAGTGCAGAAAGCCCTTCGGTACCGTTGAAGTTACCTTCTTGTGTTGCCGTAAGTAGAGGGTGTAATACTTTGATTGGCGCTTTGAACATCTCCACGAATTCCATCACACCTTGGTTGGCTTTACAAAGCGCACCAGAGTAGCTGTAGGCATCAGGATCATCTTGAGAGAAGTGTTCAAGTTTACGAATATCAACTTTACCAACCAGAGACGAGATATCTTGGTTGTTTTCATCACCTGGCTCCGTTTTCGCGATCGCAACTTGATCGAGAATAGAAGGGCGCAGTTTGATGACTTTGAATTTGGAAATATCACCGCCAAAATCGTGCAGACGTTTCGCTGCCCACGGAGACATAATTGAGCGAAGATAGCGTTTCTCAATGCCATATTCATTCTTCAATAAGTCGCCGTCTTCGTTAACGTCGAATAGACAGAATGGGTGATCGTTTACTGGGCTTCGTTCACCGTCAGCAGACAATACATAGATTGGTAGTTTCTGCATCAGGGCTTTGAGTTTTTCAGCGAGAGAAGATTTACCACCGCCCACAGGGCCAAGTAGGTAAAGGATTTGTTTACGTTCTTCTAAACCTTGCGCAGCATGTTTTAAGTAAGAAACAATCTGTTCAATCGCATCTTCCATACCGTAGAAATCTTTAAATTCGCTGTAGCGTGAGATGACACGGTTTGAGAAAATACGACTCAGTTGAGGGTCTTGAGCAGTGTCAATAACCTCTGGTTCGCCAATGGCTAGTAATAAGCGCTCGGCAGCATTAGCGTAAGCACTTTTATCGTCTTTACACAGCCCTAAGAACTCCTGCAATGTCAGCTCTTCTTCCTTGGCTGCTTCATAACGTGATTGATAGTGGTCAAAGATACTCATAGTCACATTCCCCTTGTTAACCAGTCAAAACTGACGAGCGATTGAAAAATAGGCTCTCCCTACATTTTAAGGTTAGACCCGCTTCCACAATTTTGCTTAACAATTATGTATTTATTTACAATTTTGCGTGTGAAAAACGTGGCGAGCGCAATAGGCAACTTGAGGCGCGTAGAATCAAATTATTTTACATTCGAGGGGATCTGGCCGTTTGTTTTGAGATTTTAGGTCGCTTAACAATACTCACAATGGATTTATGTGCATTAGATGTATAACTGGGCTCTATTGATTTTTGGAATGGAGTACCATATAATGCGCGAAGTTATCAAAAATTGCTCAATAAATAGGTAGATGTAGTGAAGAATAATGGGTTCAAAATAGTGGCTATCTGCATGTTACGCCAAATGTTCGAGTAACTGGTGGCGTTCGTTATACCAACCTTGAAGGTGATATAGAGAATAGCCCAATACTTGAAGGTGATATAGAGAATAGCCCAATACTTGAAAGTGGTATCAACATGGCCGCGAACGTTGGTGTTGCTTACGTTTTCTAGTTGCTTTGGTTTTTCTCTTTGTGTGCGAACATTAAAAAAAGGGTTACTCATGATGAGTAACCCTTTTTCTTGAAACTTTTTAAAAGTTATCGCTGATCTATTAACGAATTAAGCGCTAAAGATTTGAGATAGCTCTGTCGCACATAGGTGGTACTGACGAGGGCAGTTGCGCCATGTTGTTAGCATGCGACGGTACTTCTCTAGCATTGGCATCTGGCTATTGAAGTGGTGATCGGCTTTGTCGAATTGAGGGTAAAGACCTTCAGAATCAACAAGGAAACGCACGTAGTGTACGATCTGCGCTTCAGAAGCGATATCAAAACCTAAGAACTGCAGGCGACGTTGGTCTACTTCAGCACGCTCTTGTTCTGCAAGCATTTTGTTCGACTCTTGCATTGCATGGTACATCTCCATGATGTCGATAATTTCGCGACATTCTGCTTCAGTCAAACAACCAAACTCTTTGTTAAGTTCACGCATTTGGAGTTCGTAACCACGTTCTACAATCGTTTGTAGACGCTGGTATTTCGCCGAGTTCTCAGGGTTCATTTGAGACATTAGATAGTATTGATTTGATAGAATTAGACGCTGAGCATTGGTCATTTCCATGGGATGAGCCTCACTAAAAAACTAAATGTTATATTCTTTTGTTGCAGTAAGAGTAACAGCATTCCTACGCGTGGAAACATGATCTCAACACGGATTTAATATGATTTTTTTAATTGATAAACAAAAGTTGTAAAGAAAAGTGAAAGGATAGTTAGCGCTAGAAAAGAAAACGCCCCAATCGAAATTGAGGCGTTTAAAATAGAGGTTGAGCATCGTCTGCAGTATTAGTATTTTACGTTTGAATGATACTGGCTAAGAACAGCAACAATCTCATCCATTTTCTCTTTGCTTGGCGGATTTGTACCTTCAAGAGGGTAGTCAAAACCAAGTGCTTCCCACTTATGTGCACCAAGCTTATGGTATGGAAGCAGTTCTACTTTCTCGATGTTATCCATGTCTTTGATGAATTCGCCTAGCAGATGAGCATCTTCAGGTGTGTCCGTGTAGCCAGGGACAATCACATAACGAATCCACGTCTTCTTACCGATTTTGTGTAAGTAGCGTGCGAAATCCAGAGTACGTCTGTTTGATACACCAATGAAATCGTGGTGAATCTCATCTCGCATGTGCTTAAGATCGAGCATCACTAGATCAGAGGCTTCTAGTACTTCGTCAACCACTTCAGTGTGCTTACGAATGTAGCCATTAGTATCAAGACAAGTGTGGATGCCTTCAGCTTGAGCTGCGCGGAAAAAGTCACGAACAAACTCAGGTTGTAGCATCGCTTCACCACCAGAACAGGTGATACCACCGCCCGATGCTTTCATGAAATGACGGTATGATTTTGCTTCGTTGATGATCTCTTCGACCGTTACTTCCTTTCCGTCATGAAGATCCCATGTATCACGGTTATGACAGTACATACAACGCATTAAGCAGCCTTGAAGAAACACAATAAAGCGGATACCAGGGCCATCGACAGTACCACAAGATTCGAATGAGTGAATGCGACCAGTTGTAGACATGAGCTATTCTCGTAGAGGAATTTATACCGTTTATTTTATTACAAAAACGGTACATAAAATAGGGTCAAATGGTAACGAGACCTTTAAAAATAAAGGCAACCACCTGTGAAGATGATTGCCTTTATTAAACTTGAAAAGTAAAGGACGAAAGCCCTTACTGGTGGCTAGAAGAAAGCAAACATTGTGATACCGCCAGTGGTGTACACTGACTCTTTCGCTTCTTCGTAATCCGGTGTTTTTGCGGTTAGCGCTAAAGAGGCACCAACGTATCGGTTATACCAAGCGACACCCAATACAGCAGTTGCTTGAATGTTCTCTAAAGTCACATCGTAGATCGCTGGATCTTCGTTGTTTTTATTAGCGTACTCATCAACACCTGAGCGATCGCCTTCGATAGTCAGGTCGTTGAATCGGTAGCGACCTTCGAGGCCTGCATAGGTAAACCAACCAGCGTTTGATGCGCCGATCATGCCCGGTTTGAATGGGTTTTCTGTGGTGATGTTAGCTGCACCAAAGTTACCGCCTAAGTCTGTACCCCAACGAAACATGAAGCCCGTTGAAATGTCACTTCTAAAGTTACCGACGTTGATTTCAGAAACGTTAGAGATTTCGTAGTCAGTATTCGCAAGAGCTTGATTACGCATTAGGTTGAAATGGCTTAGGTAACCAACGCTTCCCGCCCATTCATCATCGACTTGGTATTCCCAACCCATCGGCTCATCCGACTTAGTGATTGAGTGAACCAGCTTTTGAGCATCTTCAGACAGTGCACGTTCGCCCGTAGTACCAAACGTGATATTAAAACGCTGGGCTTGCTGTGGGTTTAAGCTGATGTAATTGAATTCAGTGTGAAGGTAACCTGCGTATGGGCGATCATTAGGCGATGGCGTTTCTAACTCAATGTCAGAAGGCGTATACATCTTGTGGCCAATGGTGATTTCCCACTTGTCTAGAGAGCTTGCGCCCCAGTAGGAAAGACTCAATGGTTTTACCCAGTTATATGGCGTAATACTTGATGATGTGTAACCCAGAAATAAGCCGTTGGTATAGTCTTGGTCGACACCAAAAATACCATCATTATCTAAAGCAAAAGTTAACGTAGAACGCTCAGAGGCTAAAGATGAGAAAGAGAGAAGAATCAGGGGTAAACAACGCAGGTATTTCATGGAGCAGTTACTCTTAAATTATGAACCGCGATATTACCGTAATTTGACAGAATTTGTGGAAAAAAAGTGAATGGCAGGGTGCTTTTTTGCTCAACCTAACATTTCGCGGGATAGGTGAGTGTAGTGCGATTTATTTCAGATATAAAAAAGCCCCGCACATTGGCGAGGCTAATATTATTTACTGTCTATTGAGCGTGAGCTTATAGAGACTCAGTAAATGTACGTGCGATTACGTCAGCTTGTTGCTCTGCAGTTAGAGAGTTAAAGCGAACAGCGTAACCAGATACACGGATTGTTAGCTGAGGGTATTTCTCAGGGTGCTTAACTGCGTCTTCAAGAGTTTCGCGGTTAAGAACGTTAACGTTAAGGTGTTGACCACCTTCAATGCCAGCTTCGTGGTGGAAGTAACCATCCATTAGGCCTGCAAGGTTAGCACGTTGGCTGTCTTGTTCTTTACCTAGTGCGTTTGGCACGATAGAGAACGTGTAAGAGATACCATCTTGTGCGTCAGCAAACGGTAGTTTACCTACAGACGTTAGTGAAGCTACAGCGCCTTTCTCATCACGACCGTGCATTGGGTTTGCACCAGGAGCGAAAGGAGCGCCAGCACGACGACCGTCTGGAGTGTTACCTGTTTTCTTACCGTAAACCACGTTAGACGTGATAGTAAGAACTGACTGTGTAGGGATAGAGTTACGGTAAGTCTTAAGCTTACGGATCTTGTTCATGAACGTAGAAACTAGTTCACAAGCAATATCATCTACACGAGAGTCGTTGTTACCGTATTTAGGGTAATCGCCTTCGATTTCGAAGTCAGTTGCGATACCGTCTTCGTCACGGATTGGCTTCACTTTAGCAAACTTAATTGCAGACAGTGAGTCAGCTGCAACAGATAGACCAGCGATACCACAAGCCATAGTACGACGAACATCACGGTCATGAAGAGCCATTAGAGACGCTTCGTAGCTGTACTTGTCGTGCATGTAGTGAATGCTGTTTAGTGCAGTCACGTATTGCTTAGCTAACCAGTCCATGAATGTGTCTAGGCGACCCATTACGTCATCGTAGTTAAGAACTTCGTCAGTGATCTTGTCTGAAACAGGACCAACTTGCATCTTAAGTTTCTCGTCCACACCGCCGTTGATTGCGTAAAGCATTGTTTTCGCAAGGTTAGCACGAGCACCGAAGAACTGCATTTGCTTACCAACGATCATTGGAGATACACAACAAGCGATAGCGTAATCATCAGACTCTAGGTCAGGACGCATTAGGTCATCATTTTCGTACTGGATAGAAGAAGTATCGATAGATACCTTCGCACAGAAACGCTTGAAGCCGTCAGGTAGTTGCTCAGACCAAAGAACAGTGATGTTTGGCTCTGGAGAAGGACCCATAGTGTATAGAGAGTTTAGGAAACGGAAGTTCGAACGCGTTACTAGCGTACGACCGTCGATACCCATACCACCCATAGACTCTGTTGCCCAGATTGGGTCGCCAGAGAACAGCTCATCGTACTCAGGAGTACGTAGGAAACGAACCATACGCAGTTTCATTACGAAGTGGTCGATCATTTCTTGTGCTTGTTCTTCAGTGATCTTGCCAGCAGCGATATCACGCTCGATGTAGATGTCTAGGAAAGTCGAAGTACGACCTAGAGACATTGCAGCACCGTTTTGAGATTTAACAGCAGCTAGGTAGCCGAAGTAAGTCCACTGGATAGCTTCTTGAGCTGTTTGAGCTGGCTCAGAGATATCGAAACCGTATTTCTCAGCCATTTGCTTGATTTGACCTAGAGCACGATGTTGCTCAGAGATCTCTTCACGCAGTTGCATTGTTTCTGCTAGGTTTTCACCGTTTTCGAATTGCTCTTGAAGAGAAGCAAATTGAGCTTGCTTGTCTTTCATTAGGAAATCAATACCGTAAAGTGCAACACGACGGTAGTCACCAATGATACGACCACGGCCGTAAGCATCAGGAAGACCAGTCAGAACACCAGACTTACGACATTTTAGGATATCAGGAGTGTAGATATCGAAAACGCCAGCATTGTGTGTTTTGCGGTATTCTGAGTAGATTTTTGAAACCATTGGGTCAAGAGTTTCACCGTATGCTTTACAAGAACCTTCAACCATACGCACACCACCGTTAGGGATGATTGCACGTTTTAGTGGCTTCTCAGTTTGTAGACCAACGATAGTCTCAAGATCTTTCTCAATGTAACCTGCATCGTGAGCAGTAATGGTAGAGATAACAGAAGTATCGAAATCTACAGGTGCTTTAGTTGCGTTTTCCTGTTTGATACCTTCCATTACCGAAGACCAAAGCTTGTTAGTTGCTTCAGTACCCTCAGAAACTAGGAAAGACTCGTCGCCTTCATACGGCGTGTAGTTCTTTTGAATGAAATCACGAACGTTTACTTCGCTTTGCCACTCACCTGCAGCAAAATCTTCCCAAGCTTTAGCAAATTGCTCTGCCATGACATACCTACCTTTTTAGTAGAAAAAATACGTACATTAACACTGTTGAGCCAGCGCCCCTCGTAAGGGTAGTACACTCTTATTAATAACAATATATATGAGCATATAAGCATCATATGGTTATATATATTGTCACTACCTTTTATATGTTGTCTTTACTCTATGTATTCAAGACTACGCTAAAAAATTTCTGCAAACCTTAAACTAAATCAATAAATGCCAAAAAAAGTTGAAAAAATTTGAGTGGCAGGGGTTGCCACCCAAACTTTTTTTTAATCCTAATACTACTTTTGTGTAGTAAGGACTATTATAGCCAAGCTTTTAGACCATACTGACCTTCTAGCATACCAACTGCAAGCATTGCCACTAGACAGATAACTAAAACGCCAACAGGGATAACAATCTTATCTACAAATGATAGACGCTTTGCACGCTCTTTATCACCAATTAGACCATTATTATCAAGAAGCATAGTTAGTGCCCATGCTAATACTGGGTTAACAACCGCTGAACCAAAGATACAGATACCAGCCGCTTGAGAATCTTTTGAATCCTTAACCATTTGCATACCTGCTTCAAGTAGAGGTAGAGATACACCTACAAGTAGCGCAACACGCATCACTGGTGGCCATACTGCTACGTCCATCGGGAAACCAAGAATCGCAACAATAATACATAGAGAACCAAGCAAGATTGCGCCGCCAGGAATTGGACGTTTCGCGATTGCTGCTGGGATCATGTAAGTACCCCAAGAAGATGTGATGTTACCACCACCAACTGCAGTACCTACCATTTGACGAACAGAACACATAGTCATTGTGTCATCAACATCCATCAGAACTTTTTCAGAGCGTTTAGGGTAGTTCAGTTCTTGGAAGATACGGTGACCTAGGAAGTCAGGAGACCACATTGCTACAGCAAGGATTGCAAATGGTAGAGATGCGATGAAGTGTTCAACGTTTGGCAAGCCAAGCATCCAACCTTCAGAAGTAGAACCCCACCAGTAAACTGGGTTTAGGTTTGGAATACCCATTTCAGTTTCGAATACGATGTCGAAACCAGCACCTAGAACTAATGCAATAGCAAGGCCTGTGAATGCACAAACAGGGATAGCTAACCAACGCTTGTTCACTTTTGCTAAGAAAGCGTAGATAGCAATAGTAATAGCAAGAACGATTAAACCAACGTAACCCATGCTGCCCGCTTCAACGGTAGAAGATTGAAGACCAACCGCCCACTCTTGAATTGAGTTGATTTGGCTCATGGTACCGGTTAAGCCTAAGAATATGAGCAAGCCACCTGCTGTACCTTCAGAAGTTAGGTTAACAAGTTTAGATCCGCCTTTTAGGAAACTTAGGATGAGACCGAACACACCGATCAGGATGGCCAATGCAAGAGGGTGAGCACCAGCGAGAGCGATGGTACCGATAAGAGGGATCATTGGGCCGTGGTTGCCGGCAAGGTTTGCTTTAGGGTTAAAGAAACCAGAAGCAAGGATACAAAACAGTAGTGCAGGAATAAGCATTTCTACACGAGCGACTTCAATTGCGAAGTCTTTACCTAGGTTTACGTGATCCCAAGCTTGAGTTAGGCCATCAGCCCACGACATCATTACTGCAGAGTACATCGCAATGATACCAATAGTACCAGCAAGTGCAGGAACAAGATCTTCAAGTTCAAAGCGGAAGTCACGACCTGGAAGGTTTAAACCGAAGCGGCGAGGCTTCATGATTTGAAGTTCGTGATCTAGATAATCTGAGCGGCTCTCAAATTCAGAAGCAGGACGGTGTAGCTCTTTATAGCTTTTCTCTTCTACTTCAGAGTTCGCATTATTGACAACGTCTGACATAGATTCCTCATATTTTTTGTTAGTAATTCTAAAATTGAATTCTATAAGTTCGCGTAATTGCGTAATTGCGTTATTTCTTAGTTATAACTCATTAACATTATGTTGCACGGTTTTGCTGTGCTTTATGCAGCTAAGTTAAAAGAAATGTTTGGCATTTTTAATGCCTTATTCTTTGCTGAGGAGTCTAACAAGCTTACCCTTTAGGGTGATTGATCTTGATCACTTTATGAGTATATGTGAAAGAAAGCTACAAAACGCAGCGATTCATTAACTTCCCATTGATGAATCGTGTAATTAGTTTTCACAAATTGACGTTTACCTATCTTCTTCGAGCCTTTGTCGTCATGGCTCGAGTTCAATACTCAATTCTTACTGAGTTATTTCACTATTACTTGCTTCCCAACTGTTCCGAGTGAAATGTTTACAATGTAATAACCTTAAAATAATTGTGCCTTACGGTGTGTATGTAGTGTTGAGCGTGCAGATTATATTTTGCAGATCTCGGCGTATCTAAGTTCACAAAACTTGTTTTTCTTGTGAGACATCAAGCTACGTGAATCTCATTTTGATTAACTTTATTTAAACAATGTAAGGGGTGTAATTGCAGCTTATTGATAGAACTCATTCATTAAATTGAGGCGAAAACGCTACCTTTTGCATAATAAGTCAGAGTGAATCGCTATTTATTCCAATTTATCAGGTTAATAATTTGTTGCATGTTGTTTCGTGTGGTGCTAGTTTGTATCGCATGAAAAGGTCGGAGTACCTTGCATTTTCACAAACTTGGGAGAGAAAGCGCATGAAAGATGTACCAGCGCTGGACATAAAGGATCTACACAAAACGTTTGGTCAAAATGAAGTTTTAAAGGGAATTTCACTTTCTGCGCATAAAGGCGATGTTGTATCGATTATCGGATCTTCAGGGTCGGGTAAAAGTACTTTCCTTAGATGTATCAACCTTTTAGAGACACCAACTGCAGGCGAGATTTGGGTTAATGGCGAATTAATTCAAATGAAAAACAACCGCCAAGGCGTATCTGTTCCTGCCAACGAAAAACAAGTACAGCGTATCCGTTCACGCTTAGCGATGGTTTTTCAAGGCTTCAATCTTTGGTCTCACCTGACCGTTCTCGAAAATGTTATCGAAGCACCCGTTCACGTATTAGGTGTACCTAAAGCTCAAGCGATTGAAAATGCAGAACTACTACTTAAAAAAGTAGGCTTGTATGAGCGCAAAGATTACTACCCAGGTCATTTATCCGGTGGACAACAACAACGAGCGGCAATTGCTCGAGCGTTAGCGGTTGATCCGGAAGTGATGCTGTTTGATGAGCCAACATCAGCACTTGACCCTGAGTTAGTAGGGGAAGTACTCGGTGTAATGCGAGATCTAGCAGAAGAAGGAAGAACCATGCTTGTGGTAACACATGAAATGGCTTTTGCTCGTGACGTATCAAACCATGTGATGTTCCTGCATCAAGGTCTAGTGGAAGAACAGGGCGATCCAGCTAAACTGTTTACGGAACCTGAATCTGAACGTTTACAACAATTTATCTCATCGATTTACTAATCAGAATTGAAACGCCGTTGCCAACGGTAAACAGCGACGGTGTGAACAATAAAACACAACAAGTAAGTTAATAAGCAACAACAAACACAATATTAAAACTAGCAAAACATAAAAACCTAAATCACAGGAGTAGGGATATGAAAAAGTGGTTATTAGTCGCGGCACTTGCTGCAACTGCTGCAACGGGCGTAGCTCAAGCAAAAGAATGGAAAACAGTACGCTTTGGTATTGAAGGTGCTTACCCTCCATTTAGCTGGACAGAAGCTGACGGGTCACTGAAAGGCTTCGATGTCGATATGGCTAACGCACTTTGTACTGAAATGCAGGTGCAGTGTAAGATCGTTGCACAAGACTGGGATGGTATCATTCCTTCTCTACTTGCTCGTAAATATGATGCGATCATCGCGGCAATGTCTATCACGGAAGAGCGTAAGAAAAAAATCGACTTCACTGGTAAATACGCACTTATCCCAAACAAGTTCATCGCTAAGAAAGGTGCAGGCCTTAACTTTGATGATCTAAGCGGTCAAAAGATTGCAGTTCAACGTGCAACAACTCACGATAAATACCTAACAGACAACTACGGCGATACAGTAGAGATCGTTCGTTACGGTTCATTCGACGAAGCTTACCTTGATCTAGCAAACGGTCGTGTTGCTGCTGTACTAGGTGATGCATCTGCTCTAGAAGAAGGCGTGCTGAACAAAGCTGGTGGTGAAGACTACGAGTTTGTTGGCCCCTCTCTAACGGATCCTAAGTGGTTCGGTGAAGGTATGGGTATTGCTGTTCGTAAGCAAGACAAAGATCTGACTAAGCAATTAGATGCGGCAATCCTTTCACTACGTGAAAAAGGCATCTACCAAGATATCGCGGCTAAATACTTCAACTACGACGTATACGGTCAGTAATCTTTAGCGTCAATTCTTAAGGGAGAGGTTCTCCTCTCCCTGTCTTACCAACTTTTTCGCAGTTCTGTTGGAATCCATTATGTTTGATTTACAAGGATATGAAGCGTCGATCCTGAAAGGGGCGGTGCTCACAATCGAAGTTGCCTTGCTGTCGCTAATTTTAGCTATGGTTCTTGGTATGCTAGGTGCCTTAGCAAAACTCGCGCCTTATCGCTGGGCTCGTGCTATTGCAACCCTCTACACAACCGTCATTCGAGGCATTCCAGATCTCGTACTGATGATGCTGATTTTCTTTGGTGGACAAATCCTTTTAAACAACAGTTTGTATTCCATCAACGAGTGGCTCAACGAGTGGTTTGCATCCAGTGATCCTAACCACGAATGGACCGCTTACTTACCTGATTATATTGATGTCAGCCCATTTGTTGCTGGTGTCTTAACCATAGGCTTTATTTTCGGTGCCTATATGGCAGAAACGTTCCGTGGTGCCATCATGGCTGTCGACAGCGGTGAAATGGAAGCGGCAAAAGCTTATGGTATGAGCCCTGTAAAGGCGTTTCACCGCATACTGCTACCGCAGATGATTCGTCACGCATTACCGGGTTTTGGGAACAACTGGCTGGTATTACTTAAAACCACTGCGTTGGTTTCCATTATTGGCCTAGAAGATATGGTGCGTGTTAGCGCACTGGCAGCGGGTTCAACCAAAATGCCATTTACCTTCTATATGACAGTGGCGATTATCTTCTTATTCTTCACCAGTGTTTCAACGGGCCTGCTTAAGCTGGTTGAACGTAAATTCAGTATCCACGCGAGGTAGTTATGGACTTTTCATTGATAATTGAAAGCCTACCGATTTACCTTGGTGGTTTATGGACAACGGCTTGGATGGTTTGTGTCGCTTTGATTATTGGCTTATTCGTAGCCATACCATTAGCGATTGCTCGTAACAGCCCAAATATGCTGATTAACGCTCCGGCTTGGTCGTTCATTTATTTCTTCCGTGGTACACCGTTATTGGTTCAGTTGTATCTGATTTACTACGGTATGGATCAGTTCTTCCCAGTAAAAGACACGCTATGGGAAAACGCTTGGTTCTGTGCTCTAGTAGCATTCATTCTTAACACATCAGCATATACGGCAGAGATCATTCGCGGTGCCATTAACGGCTTACCTAAAGGTGAAGTTGAAGCAGCAAAAGCGTACGGCATGAGCACACCAAAGACTTACCGCCGCATCATTTTGCCAAGTGCTCTACGTCGTGCATTACCGGCTTACAGTAACGAAGTTATCTTCATGCTTCACGGCTCTGCGGTAGCGGGTATCGTAACCATTATGGATCTAACCGGTGCAGCTCGTTTGGTTAACTCTCGTTACTATGCCCCATTCGAGTCTTTCCTAACGGCAGGTCTGTTCTACATGGCACTAACGTTCATCATCATCGCGATTTTCAAATTCGCAGAGAAGCGTTTCCTTGCTTATCTAAGACCCCTTAGCTAATTGCACGGTATTCACACAGTTAACAAAACGGCGCTCATTGAGCGCCGTTCTTATTTAGGGTTTGTATAGGAATTAGTTGAGTAGCTCTTTGAAGCAAAAAGGACTTATTACACAAGCAATAAGTCCTTTAACTTTGCTTCTGATTTACTAGTTCAAAAAGCAATTAAACTTCATTAACGCCAATGAAATCACCATCAAAGGATGCATCAGTGTAGATGATGACTTCTTTGCCTCCTTTGGTGAAGCTATAAGCGGTAATCGTTTCAGTTCCATCGAGTCCAAGTTTATCTTGCATATCTTGGTCTAGCGTCACTGATGTTGCGGTTTGGTATTGGAATCCTTGAAGATGACTTGCGTCGATATCTTCAATTCCTAAAGCAAAGAATTCAGCAACTTGGTCGTCGTTCTTTGCTCTATTACCATCAAGGTCATGGTTTTGATTGAAGGTTTTACCTAGAGAAATAGTCAGTTTGTCATTAGCTGAGTCTCCCCCTATGACTGCTTCAAACCCATTGATGTTTGACCCCTTCGACATGTCGATATCGACACCACCAGGGTCATTGGCGACCAGTACATCGAACCCTTTACCACCATGAATTAGAGTATCCTCTGCATCAAAGGCTACTGTATCGTTGCCTTTACCCCCACGGATTTCGTCTGCACCACCACCACCAATGATGATGTCATCGCCTTTACCGCCTTTGATATGGTCGATTCCGTCTCCGCCATCAAGCCAATCATCGCCTTTACCACCAAACAATTGCTCTGGTTGGTCGTCGATTTCAACGGTGGTTACCACATCATCGAAGTCACCATCACCGCCAGGGTTGTCATTCCAGAACTGATTTCCGAGTTCTGTACCCGGATTGAAGTTGTTAATGCCGCTAACATCTAAGGTAAGGTTGCCGTTACTACCGACTAAATTTTGTACGCCCAGCAAGAAGGGGTGGTCACTATTGTTAGAGCTGGTCGCTTGTTGAGTGTTTAAGTCAATTGCGATACTTTCGCCTGAGACGAAACCGTCATTCCCGCCATCTGGGATAATGAAGAACCCGAGCGTATCAACGCAATCATCACAGTGCCCCAAATCGAGACTAAAGCTGTTGCCAGCTTCAGAGTTTGGAAGGTGATCTTTCACATTCCCCCAAATGACTTCAGCGTTTACATTGCCTTCACTGTCTTTTGTGAAGTAACCAAACGAATTTTCGAAGCCCGCTTCGGTGCCTTCCATAGTGACGTCAATAGTCCCTCTGAAGCTACTTACATCGTAGTAACCCGTCTCAGGATCGAGTTCAGGTATGCCACCTTTGGCGTTGTCACCACCAAGAATGACATCGTCCCCACGACCACCGCGCAATATATCGGTTCCGTCACCCGTTAGGCCATCGGTGGTAACAGAAGTGACGTAGTAGTCACTTGAATCGGCATTAGCGTCTCCGTTTTTGTCAAATGCAGGACCAACGGCAGTAAACTGAAGTTCATCAAAGGCTTTAAAGCCAGTGTCATCAGGACCGATGTTTAGATAACCGCTGTTGTTATTGCCATCCGCTAAATCGCTCGCAATGAAATCGCCCTCAGCGACCAGAATACCTTCCCGATATGCTGCCCAATGGCCTGCCTCATCTACGCCATTGTCGCCTTCATTTAAGTAGAGGTTGGAAATGCCGACTTTAGCAATCATTGTATGTTCGTCTAAGCTGACGGAAAACATCTCTGATGCACCTTCACCGGTAACGCCGTCGTAGCTGAAGCCAATTTGAGCAAGCACGCCAGCCTCTGCTGCGCCATCTACCCCATAACCTGTACCGCCAGAACTTGCATTACCTGTATCAACGGTACCGACAGATCCATCAGCGTTGTAGGCGGTTGAATTTGCTGATAGGTCGACGGATGTCGTTGGCTCCGCTAATTCAAACTCGCCGGTTCCTTCGTTAAACGACAGCGCTTCAAAGTTATCGCCGATAATTACGTCATTCCCTTTACCGCCTCGAATCAAGTCGTTCCCAGCGGCGCCTTCATTTGCAGCGTCTGGCCCGTTATCACCAATGAGCACATCGTTATGCAGTACCTGCTTCAATGACACATTATCAATCAGAGCCCCAAAGGTGTCTTCTGCGCCGTCGGCAATAAAATTGAGTGAGTAATTTCCTGAAGAGAGATCGACATCTTCGCTAAACAGATCCCAATCATCATCGACGCCGTCAATGTCTTGGAAAGACTTCTCGAATACAACGTCGGTGCCCGCCATTATTTGGACTGTGAAAGGAGCGGTGGTGCTATCGCCTCCTTTATTACGGAAAGCGTAGGAAAAATCGAGTTGATATATACCGTCGTCATCGACCGTAAATGTTTGGGAGACGGTTGAATTTGAATTCGCGCCATGCGAGTCTAATTCTAGGAAGTGACCACTGGCGATATCAGTCCCGTAACCATCAGCTGGGACACCGCCATGCAGTTGTTCTTGAATCTCGATACTGCCAACCTCGGCGTTCCATGCACCGGCGCTTGGCGCTGTTCCCCATGTATTGCCAAGGTCAAAAGCTTCAAAATCACCATCGCTGATTAGGTTTTCGCCAAATTCTGCACCAGCGCCTCTGTCACCATAAATAATGTCATTGTTCGCACCGCCTTCAACATAATCATCACCGGCACCTGCAACCACAATGTCGTCAACACACTCTTCTCCTAGCGCTTCTAAATCTTTATCGCGTGCCGCGCTTAAATCGCGGTTAACGCCGGCTTCATCACCAGCATTGAGCGAATGATTCCAAGCTTCAACCACATCGTTTCCGGCACCTGCTTTAATTGTGTCCGATCCACGTCCAGCAGCGATAAAGTCATCGCCGCTGCCGGCATGCACAATGTCGTCGCCTTTACCGGCTCGTACTTCGAGGTTATCGCCGCTGAGGTTAGAAAGGTCATTGTTGACATCTCTAGATTCTGGGGTGGGGAGGTTAGGACCATCTACTAGTATATTGGTATCATTGCTACCATTACTTTTCAGTCCTGCTGCTGTATTGGTTACTTCTGCCATCGTTTTTTCCTCACATATCATTCGATACATAGAGGCAGCCCAGCCATCTCGCTTCATCCTTGAGATCTGCGGCTTTCCGTCCTCACCTCACGATGAGTTTGGCTTTTTCTTCTCGCGCTTGGTTAAATTTCTCTCATTGCCTTATAGGCGCTCACAGAGAGTGGATTGAGTAGATACTCGAGCGGTGTTTGTTGCTCAAGTAAAATCATCACTTCTGCGGGCATGCCCGGATACAATGAGATGTTTTCTAATGCTTCTAGCTCAGACTTATCTAACGATACTCTCGCTAAGTAAGCAGAAGATCCTGTGGCTTGATCGCTAATGCGGTCAGCCGAAATATGGACTAACTTTCCACGAATCGGTGGTGTTTTACGGAAACTGTATGCAGTCAGTCTTACTTGGGTATCCAAGCCAATTCGTAAGGCTTCGATGTCTTCTGGCTTCACTAACGCTTCTACAATCAACTCGTCATTTTGCGGAACCAATTCCATCAAGGTTTCACCGGGTGGAACGATGGCATTTTCGGAGACCACATTAAGTCCAACCACCACACCACTTTGAGGTGCTCTTATTTCAACCCGGGTAAGAATATCTTGAGCATTGACCATAGCCTCTCTGGTTTCATTCAGCTTTCTTTCTAAATCTTGTATCTCTTCGCCGAGCGTTTTGGCGTAAGTATAATCGGCGTTAATCAGCTCTAATTTCGCTTCGGCGATGGTGCGTTTGGCGTGGCCAATCCTAGCTTTGAGGTCAGCAACGTTACCTTGTAATTGAGAGCGTTCTCGCTGTAAATCCAATAACCGAGATTTGGATGTGTTACCGGAAACAAGCAAATCTTGGTGCATTTGTACCTGTTCTTCTAAATACTTCAGGCTTCGGTTTCCGGCTAAGAATCGTTGTTGGAAGCCTTGCAGATCAAGTTTTGATTGCTCGACTTTTTGCTGTAACACATCGGATTCACCTGATTTTAACGATTGTCTTTTGCTGAAAAGCTTACTCTGCGTATCAAGTAAGCTTGATACGTTTGGGTCGCTCATGAGGGAGAGTAATCTCATATCAAATTTAATTTCTTGATGGCTCGCTAACTCTGATTGTAAGCGGTTCAGCCGCGCTAAATCACTTTGCCACTGAGCTCTTAGCCTTAGAAGCGATGCTTGAGCTTGTGTGTGACTTAACGTGATGAGTAGTTCGCCTTTTTGAACATGATCGCCGTCAGAAACATGGACGATTTCTACAATCCCGCCCTCTAAATGTTGAATGGGTTTTCGCTTTGATTCTACGATAATCACGCCAGGCGCGATGGCAGCAGAAGAAAGCGGGGCTAGGTATGCCCAAGCGGAAAAGCCTCCTAGAGTAGTCACAAGAACTAACCAGATGAACACCTGTATTTTGAATGTAGAAAAGATCAGTTTTCTACCATCGTCGAAGTGAATACCTTTGTCGTCATGATGAATACTAGCCATTCGACACCTCCGGAGAAGCGACATTGAAGAGCGACCGAACCACTTTACTCGCTTCGCCTGCTTGTGTTATCTGGCCGTTTTTCAATTCAACAACCCAATCGACATGTCTGAGTAAGCTTGGGTTATGCGTTACCATCACGACAGAAATGGATTTCTCTTTCGCCAATTGTAATAGCGAAACAAGAAACTCTTCGCCTTCTTTGTCGAGATGTGAATCGGGCTCATCAAGCACGAGTAGCTTAGGTGAGAAAACTAATGCTCTTGCGATGGCAAGTTTCTGGGCTTGTCCACCAGATAACTGATGACCAAAAGAACCGATAATCGTTTCATATCCATTCGGTAAGGCGACAACAGCGTCATGCACACCGGCTTGAATAGCGGATCTGACGATTTGGCTATCCGTAACGTTGGAATCAAATCGGGCGATATTTTGTTTTACAGTGCCATGTAAAAAGTCGATGTGCTGAGGAACATAACCGACGGTGTGTTTGAACTGATTCAGATTCCACAACTCAACATTGAGTCCATCGATAGAAATGCCACCTTTTGAGGGCGATATGCCGTTAGTGATCATTTTGCAGAGGGAAGACTTACCTGACCCGCTAGGGCCTATCAATGCGACTCGATTTCCTGATTCCAGTCTTAGCTTCAAACCATTAAGAGTCGGCTTGTTAAGTTTTTCAGACGCGAACCATGTGACGTTGTCGATGACCAGATCACCTTTAATTGTTTCCAACTCGGTTCGCTCGGTATGTTTAGTATGAGAAGCAAATTCCTTAGCTAAGCGTTTGTTTGCATCCAAACCAGTTTTCCATGCTTGAATACCACTAGAGAGCATCTCAATTGGCTGGAGTGCTCTCGCCATTAGGATTGAACCCGCAATCATTCCACCAGCAGACATGGCATTTTGAATGACTAGACTTGCTCCGACAGCCATGATGATGAGTTGAAGGACCATACGTATGTAACGAGAAAATGCACTCAGTGAACAGGTGGCTTGATCTAAATGGCTTCGAGACCAGCTCTTCTCCGCCAATATTTCTTGGTAGGTCTGACTTAAACCTTGTTGTTGATGTTGGCTAAAGATCGTGGCGTGTTTTTGAAAGCACTCGTCGTTTTTTCTTTGTGTTGCGAGCTGGCTTAAGTAAGTGGTTTTAAAGTGCTTAGATTTAACCCAATGAGAAAGCAATGTTGTCATGAGAATAAAAACAACGGCACCCACACCGACTAATCCTATATATGGATGAATCGCAAACATAATAATAAGAAAAAGGGGAGTGAATGGCAGATCAAACATGACAAAGTAGGCTGGAGAAGAGAGTAGGCTCTTTACCTCACTTATATCGTTGAACAGATGTTTTTCTTTTGATTTCGATGAGAAGGAGGTTTGTTCAAATAGCTGCTGAGACGCGATAAATTCAAATTTGATCGCTTTCTTTTGTGCATACTTGGCTCTAGACGCGTCAAGGAACGCTTGGGCTGTAAGTAGGAACACAGCAATGAAAGCCAAGAATAGAAGCGTATCTAAACTTTGACTTGAGAGGACTCGATCAAACACTTGAAGGCTGAATAAGGGAACGACTAACATCAATACGCTGATCGCTCCGCTGACCACCATCATCGGAAGTAAACTACGCAGATTAATTGGATTTATACCGGCCCAAGGCTTTGCGTCCATACAAAACTCTCTCCATTGGTTGTCCAAATAGTATAGATGGGCAGAGGCGAGAATGTGAACTATCTCAAGCTTTTTGAGTGGATTTGAGCTACGTAAAAAAAATGCACAAGCTAAACAAAAGCTTGTGCATTTTTGATTTGAAATTTAATTTGGATTTTATTTAAACGTTGACCAAATCGGAGCGTGATCTGACGGTTTTTCAATGCCGCGTAGCTCGTAATCGATGCCAGCTTCAAAACACTTATCAGCAAGCTTCTGAGTCGCAAGTACTACATCAATGCGTAGGCCGCGGTTGTCCACGAAGCCTTTTGAGCGGTAATCAAACCACGAGTATTGATCGTTCACTTCAGGGTGCAGTAAGCGGAAGCTATCCACAAAACCCCAATCCATCAGTGTTTTCAACCATTCGCGCTCTTCTGGTTGGAAAGAACACTTACCTGTTTTCAACCAACGTTTCGCATTAGGTTCACCAATACCGATATCAATATCGGTAGGGCTGATGTTAATGTCGCCCATCACAATGACTTGTTCATCTTTGTTGTGGTAGTCATTTAGGTAAGTCATCAAGTCTTTGTAGAACTGACGCTTGTATGGGTATTTAGTCTCGTGCTTGATGTTATCCCCTTGAGGGAAGTAACCGTTTAGTACCGTTACCTTTTCACCGTTTTCATCTTCAAACGTAGCCATGATCATACGCTTTTGATGGTCTTCATTGTCTGTAGGAAAACCTTTCTGCACAGAGATAGGCTCTTGCTTACACAACATTGCCACACCGTAGTGTGCTTTTTGGCCGTGGAAGTAAACCTTGTAGCCCATCGCTTCAACATCAGCGAGCGGGAAGGCTTCATCGTGCACTTTAATTTCTTGAAGACCAATCACGTCGGGTTGGTGTTTGTCGATAATCGCTTGCAGTTGGTGAAGGCGGGCTCTAAGGCCATTGATGTTGAAGCTAATAACTTTCATTTGTTTTTATACCTCTCAGAAATCTTTGTCACTACGAGCTTTCAAAGATTTTTTGATTTGGTTGATTTCATGGTTCATCGTATTTAACCATGCTTAATAATTTCTGTCGCCACTTTATAAAGACAAAATGGCGACGTTAAATGGTGTGAATACCTACAGTTACGTTGAGCCTACTGAGTTTTTAGCAAGTCTAAAAAGAAGGCGTATTCAAGTGCGTCTTCTTTGAGTCGTTTAAATCGACCAGAAGCCCCGCCGTGACCAGCTTCCATATCGGTTTTGAACAACAATACATTATTGTCTGTTTTCATTTCACGCAGTTTCGCCACCCACTTCATTGGTTCAAAGTACTGTACTTGTGAGTCATGCAGGCCTGTTGTTACTAACATGTTCGGGTAGCTTTGAACTTTCACATTGTCATATGGCGAGTAACCTAGCATGTAATCGTAGTAGGTTTTATCGTTGGGGTTGCCCCATTCGTCATACTCGTTTGTGGTGAGAGGAATCGATTCATCAAGCATTGTCGTCACCACGTCTACAAACGGAACATGTGCACCAATACCACGGTACAGTTCTGGTGCTTGGTTGATGATTGCGCCCATCAATAGACCGCCAGCAGAGCCGCCCACCGCAAATACTTTATCTTGAGCGCCGTAACCTTCGTCAACAAGTCCTTTGGTTACATCGACAAAATCGTTAAATGTGTTTTGTTTGGTCAGTTTCTTGCCGTCTTCATACCAAGGGCGACCAAGCATTTCTGAACCGCGAATATGAGCGATTGCATAAACGAAGCCTCGATCAAGTAGGCTTAGGCGAGCTGAGCGGAAGGTAGGTTCAATCGTCGAGCCGTAAGATCCATAGCCATATTGGTAGATTGGGTTAGTACCGTTTTTCTTGAATAAGTCTTTACGATAAACCAAAGAGACAGGTACTTGCTTACCATCTCGAGCCGTTACCATGATTCGCTCTGATTGGTAGTTGTCCGCTTCGAAATCACCCAATACAGGTGTTTGCTTCATTAGCTCGGATTCGCCTGTATTTAGGTCGAAATCATAGTAAGTGCCTGGCGTGGTTAAGCTGCTGTAGTAGACACGAACTTTTGAATTGTCTAATTCATAGTTACCAGTCAGGTAAGCGGCAAAAGCGGCGTCATTGAACTCGAGTGGGAACTCTTTGCTCGTGGAGAGTTGACGAACTTTCACTGTAGATAAGCCATTTGCACGTTGCTCGTAAACAAGATGGTCATCAAACAACTCGAAATCGACAAGTTGAGTATTATCATCAGCTGGAATGACATCGACCCATTTTGAACGGTCGTGCATATCTTTGGTTGTGACTTTCATTAAACGGAAGTTGACCGCTTGGTAGTTGGTGTAGATGTAATACAAATCACCTAGCTTAGCGATGCTGTACTCTATGCCGGTCTCTTTTGGGTAGAAAGCCTCAGCTGTAGCCTTTGGGTTGTTGGCATCGATGACTGAGACACCGCTGGTTTCTGTGCTCGAATGCCAAATGTAGACCTGTTCACCATCTTTGCTTTTACTCAAAGAGGTGTAGTAAGCGCTATCGGCTTCTTCGTAGATTAACTGATCGCTTGCTTGAGCGCTGCCTAAAACGTGGCGGTAAACTTGATAACCCAGCAATGTTTGTGGATCTTTTTTGATGTAGTAGAAGGCTTGGTTGTCGTTTTGCCACGCGATTGCACTTGAAGCGCCTTCAATTTCATCTTTTAGGTATTCACCTGTTGTGAGGTCTTTGATCTTGATGGTGTAAATTCGTCGGCTCAGCGTATCTTCGCCATAGGCCAACAAGTTTTCGTCTGGGCTGATCGTTAAGCCACCAATACTGAAGAATTCATGCTCTTTTGCTAGCTCGTTAACATCTAAGATGACTTGCTTGTCTGTGCCTAAAAAGTTTTTTTCACGCAGGTGAACTGGGTATTCGTTGTCGCCTGTGACCTTATTCGAGTAGTAGTAACTGCCTTTGCGAACCGGTACCGAATTGTCGTCTTTTGCGATTCGGCCTTTGATCTCTTGAAATAATTGTTTTTGTGCTGCTTCTGTATGTTTTAACACTGTATCTGCGTACTGATTCTCTTGCTCAAGCTGTTGCAAAATCTCTGGATCTTGGCGTGCATCATCGCGCATCCAGTAGTAATCATCGATTCGGGAGTCACCATGAATCGTCATTGCGTGAGGGACTTTCTTAGCAACGGGTGCTTGGGTTTGCTGAGCGACGAGCTGTGATTGAGAGTAGTGGTTCATGGTTGATATTCCTTGATTGCTGCATCCGGCGACAAGCGCTATTGATACGACTAATGTGGTTAAAGCGATACGCATCTATATATCCCTAGTGTGCACCTTACTCTTTTTGATGCCAGCATCCTTTGTTGGTTGGGTATCTTCCAGTGATATTATTTATAATTGGATTCTGGATATGCACCTTCATCGTAAGTGTCTGTTATTGTTTTCAAAAAATCAAAGTAATGTTAAATGAAATTACTGATACGTGAGAGTGGAAGGAATAAATGTGCAACAAAAAGGGACACACTTTTCAGTATGTCCCTTTCCTTTGTTTAGCAAGATTCGAGTTTTACGTTAAATAGCCAATGGCATTTCGTTTGAGTGGTCAGGTTTACGATTAACCCAACGTAAACCAAGCATAGCGATGAATGACATAGCAATCATCAGGCAACCGAGTGGCAGTTGGTCTTGAGCTGGGAAGAACGATGCCAATAGTGTTGCGATGCCAGCACCTAGGTTTTGCATACCACCTAAAATCGCACCTCCAGTACCAGCGTGGTACGGGAATGGCGAAAGTGCCCCTGTTGTTGCTGCTGGGAATAATATGCCAGCGCCCAAGAAGTAAATTGTGGCACCGCCAATCAAAGTTAATGTTGTTGTTTGACCAAACAGACCCGGTATCAATACCACTGTTGAGCCTACCAATATCGCAACCAGACCAACATTCAATGCACGGCGCTCAGAGCGACGTTGTGCGATGTAACTAGATAAGCCTGCACCGACTAAGTAACCTGGAATAGGCAAGACAAACAGCAAGCTTACTGTGGTTGCCGGTAAGCCAAGTACGCCACCAAGCAACACACCTGCCGCTGCTTCAAATACGGCTACACCAGCAAAGGTTGCGACTAATACCAATAAGAAACCTTGGAAACGTTTATCAGACAGAACGAACTTGTAGCTGTTGGCAACCGATTCATGCTTGCGTCGTTCTTTCGGCAGTGTTTCCATCATGCTCGTCATCATAGTGATCACAACAGCAATACCAAACAGCGCAAGGAATAAGTAGCTAGAACGCCAGCCGAAAACTTCTGTTAGGTAACCACCCAGTACAGGAGCCATCAATGGTGAGAAAATCACACACATGCTAATCAAGCTGTTTGCACGGTGCAGCTCTGCGCCTTCAAAACAGTCGCGAGTCAATGTACGAGACATCGCACCACCACAACCGATGCCCAAACCTTGGATAAAGCTGCCCGCTAAGAACCATTCATATTCGTGAGCGAACAATGCTACCAAAGTACCGATGATGTAGATGATCAAACCAATCACGATGATCGGTTTACGACCTAGGCGATCTGAAAGTGGGCCGTAAACAAATTGCGACAGACCATAAGGGATCAAGTAACACGCCATCACTGCCTGCAGTGAAGATGCCGAAACTAAGAACTCACCTGCCATATGACCGATAGAAGGCACGTACATCGTTTGAGTCATTTGACCTACGGCAGTCAGAATAGCGATTAAAAAGGTAAGTTTCGCTAATGGAAACGAGGCGGACATTTGCGTATCTCTCCAAAAATTAAGACGTAAAAAGCCTTAGCGCTCCATTAAAGGAGAGCCAAATGAATAAAGTGTTCAGGGAATCTAGGCGCGAGATATTAGATCTTGATTGCGGGCTTAGCAATCAAAAAGTGTGAAGTTGAGCAAGATAAAAATCTATAACTTGGATTATAAAAACTAATCCGAAGTTACTGCATTTTAAAGAGGGAGAGGGTGGAGTGGGCTTCCTTTAAATATCGATGTTCTGGCTATGTCCAAAGCGCTAAAACCTAAGCAACACAGCTAATGATTATATGAGTACATCATTTGAAATCACAGAAAAAAGGAAGAAAACACGCTCTATTAACATTTGTATAAACTTTCGTTTTATATGTAAGCAATTTGTGCTGTAATTATCCGCTAAGCTATTCGTCTAACTCATTTACATTGTGTACAGCAATTCGTTGTCGATGTGATAGTTATGGTTATGGAAGTCTTTTGGCTTAAATAAGGATATTAAATGCGCTCTCTATCGGTACAGTGGAAAATAACCCTCTTAGCAGGTTGTTGTTTAATCATTACGTCACTGTCTCTTATTGGTTTCTCGATCTACAACGCGACGAGCAATCAACAAGTCATCAAATCTCAAAGTTCAGAATCAGTTATCAATAAAACTCAGCAGTTGCTGGCGTCTGTTTCTCAGCTAAACGCTCAAGAAACTCAACGTTATGTAGACGAAGCTATTTACCGCGCAGAGATGCTTGCGGCCAGTGCTCAGTTTCTAAAAAACAATGCAGACGAAAACTTTACACCAAGTGAAGAGCTTCGTACCGCCTTGGATGAAATGGTTCGTCGCTCGGTTTTAAACTTCGACTCTATTCAAGGAGCGTATCTAGTTTTCAAGCCTGACTTGCTCGATAGTGAAGATGCGAATTATGTCGATGCTGATTATGTTGGTTCTAACGAAAAAGGTCGTTTTGCTCCTTACTGGAAGGTGGCAGATAACGGTGAAAATGTTCTAGCAGACGTTCTTTCAGAATCTATCTTGAATGATGACAGCAATAGCGAACGTTTTTACTGTCCTTTGTCTTCAGGGCAAACGTGTATTAGTACGCCGAGAGTCGTGAACAGCGGTGGTGTAGCACTACTTACGTCCTCTATTTCAGTCCCTATTTTGGTTGACGACGTTGCTATTGGTTTTCTTGGTATTGATCTAAGACTTGATGGTTTAACCAGTGTGATTACTCAATCTGACCAGAGCTTGTTTAACGGTGCGGGTAAAGCTTACGTGGTTAGTCTAGATGGTTCGGTCATCGCTTCTGATGATTCAAGCATTGCAGTCGGTTCAACTTTCCAAAGTGGCAATACAAACAGTGATTTAATGACCGACTTTATCTTTGGTGGTGAAGTGACAACGCAATGGAGCGAGAACGGTGAGTGGTTACTTGCCTTTGCACCTGTTGTTGCAGCTAACCAAACTTGGGGGGTGTTGTTTGAGATCCCAAGAGACAGTGTCGTCGCTGACGCAAATAAATTGGATTCCATCATTAGCACTAAGCTAAGTGAAGGCATCAAAACAGAAGTGATCGCCGGTACAGTGTTTATTATCTTTGGCTTAGCCATTATCGCGTTTGCCTCGTTGTCTATTGTGAAGCCGATTCGTCAGGTTGTGGAAAGGTTGAATGACATCGCTTCAGGTGAAGGTGATTTGACGCAGCGCTTGGAAGTGAAGTCTCAAGATGAAATCGGTCAGTTGTCAAAAGGATTTAACCTGTTCCTAGATAAGCTGCAACACACAATCAAAGAAGTCATTCACACCACAGAACAAGTGGCAAATACTACCAGCCAAGCGAAAGCATCAGCATCAAGTACTCGTGAAAGCAGCGAGTCTCAATTTAAAGAAGTAGATCTAGTCGCGACAGCGGCCGAAGAGATGACTCAAACTGCGGGCTTAGTGGTACAAAATGCAGAAGTGGCCGTTGATGCAGCGTGCGAAGCGAATCGTTCTGCTCAACAAGGGCAACAAGTCATCGAACTTTCAGCAGGTGAAATGAGAAAGCTGGTGGAGCGTATGTCGAGTGCTGTTCCTATTGTTGAAGAATTGGCAAAAAATAACGGAAACATCACCGAGATCTTAAGTGTGATTGAAGGGATCTCTGAGCAAACTAACTTACTGGCATTGAACGCGGCGATTGAAGCGGCTCGTGCTGGCGAACAAGGTCGAGGTTTTGCTGTTGTTGCGGATGAGGTAAGAAACCTCGCAAGTCGCACCCAGTCATCGGTTGGTGAGATCAGAGCGGTGATCGACAAGGTTCATGCTGGAACTCAAGATGTCGTTGAAGCAATACAAGAAGGCAATATCCTAGCTAACGATACAGCACTACACGTTCAGAAAGCAGTTGAAGATCTGGGGTCGATCTTTACTTCTATTGAGGCGATCAGTGATATGAACAGTCAGATCGTTCGAGCAGCCGAAGAGCAACAATCGGTTTCCGGTGAAGTAAATCAAAGCGTGGTTAATATTCGCGATTTGAGTGCGAAGATCTTGGAGCAAGCCGCGGCTTCTGAGCAAGTCGGCAATGAAATTGACCAACTGTCTCAACAACAACAGAAGTTGGTCAATCAGTTCAAGGTATAAGCATTAAGCCTTAACCAGTTCTTGAATAGAAAAAGGGACAAATGAAGATTTCATTTGTCCCTTTTTTAATTGTTTATTTAGAGGCTATGCAATAACCAGCGGTTGACGCTGCTTACTCTTCGATAAACCAGTAGCCTTTGTTGACCAATTCAGTCACGACAGTTATGCCCGAAGGAGATAGGGCAGTAGCCGAGGTAATCATGGTCTCATCGCAAAGTATGTTGAGTAACGAAGAATCCGCTTCATCAACCTTAACCACCTCACCATTAATGTAAGCTGTGTTGCTTTCATTTTCGTGGTAGAGCGCTTTTAAGCCTGATACTCGGTGAATCTCACCTTCAGACTCTAAGTGTTGAGCGATCTCTTCTTGAGTCCATAGTGGCTCTGGAGCAACGATATCAAGCTGGTGGCGTGATTGGCTTAGCAGACAACCCATGAATTCACTGATGGTTTCAGGTTGCTCTAGTGCAGATTTCAACATGTCTGTGAGATTGCTTAAATCCGATGAACGAATTTTTCCGTAGCCTTCTTGCATTTTGAATTCTGGATCGTGCAGGTGTACGTCACCCATATCATGAGCAAGCACAAAATCGGCAAAGTTGCTGATCAGTTCTTGTTCTTTAGGCGAGCGGTAGCCAATAGAGTAGCTCATTGACGGCTCTAACGTGCTCCCTTCATGTGGGAAACCTGGTGGGATATAAAGGATATCGCCCGGCTCTAAAGTTTCATCAATGATTGGGTCAAAACCTTCAATTTGACGAAGTGCAGACGCTTGAACAGTCTCTTTGTATTGGCCAACATCTTTAGCGCCAACCTTCCATTGACGTTTGCCTTGACCTTGAATGATGAAGACATCGTATTGATCAATATGTGGGCCTACGCCGCCTTCAGGTGCTGAGTAGCAGATCATGAGATCGTCGAATAACCAGTTTGGTAACGCTTGGAACGCCTCAGTCAGCTGATTTGCGCCTTGGTGCCAGTGGTTCGCTGCTTGAACGATCAGTTGCCAATGAGTTTCGGTTAATTCGCCAAACTTTTCTTCAGAGAATGGGCCGTGTTCAGCAGTCCACTGATTGTCGAGGTTAGAGACAAAGCGAGAATCCACTTCTTCTTCCATCGATAAACCAGCAAGTTCTTCCGGCGAAATTGGGTCGACGAAGTTTTGGAAGCCACCCTTTAAGATGGTTGGTTTTTTATGCCAGTAGTTTTCAAGAAACTCGGGCATAGAAAAGCTGAGTTGGTACATGTGAATCCTGTATATTTTTATGCTAGATGCTAGATGCTA